>JAOPUY010000485.1 GCA_025963265.1 Frankiales bacterium
GCCAGACGATGCTCTTCTCGGCGACGATGCCGGGTCCGATCGTCGCTCTCGCGCGCCAGTTCATGAACCAACCGATTCAGATCCGCGCCGAGCACGCCAGCGAGGTACCGGCGACCGAACACGTCGACCAGTTCGTCTACCGGGCCCACGCCATGGACAAGCTGGAGCTACTCGCCCGCGTGCTGCAGGCTCGCGGCCGTGGCCTGACGATGATCTTCTCCCGCACGAAGCGCACGGCTCAGAAGGTCGCCGACGATCTGCAGGACCGTGGCTTCGCCGCCGCGGCCGTACACGGTGACCTCAGCCAGGGCGCCCGTGAGCAGGCCCTTCGGGCGTTCCGCGCCGGCAAGGTCGATGTCTTAGTCGCCACCGATGTCGCCGCACGGGGCCTCGACGTCGAGGGCGTCACCCACGTCATCAACTACCAATGCCCGGAAGACCCGATGACCTACGTCCACCGCATCGGCCGCACCGCGCGGGCGGGCAAGTCGGGCACCTCGGTGACGTTGGTTGACTGGGACGACCTGCCGAAGTGGAAGATGATCTGCGACACCTTGAACCTGCCGTTCCACGAGCCGGCTGAGACCTACTCCACCTCGCCGCACCTGTTCCTCGAGCTCGGCATCCCCGAGAAGGTGCGCGGCACGCTTCCGCGGGCCGACCGCACCCGCGCCGGCCTGGACGCCGAGACGGTAGAGGACTTGGGCGAGCCGAAGAAGCGCGTCCGTCGGGCGGCCGGGGTGACTAAGGCCAGCGGCGGCGCCCCGACCGCGCGGGCCGCCACGCCCCGGACGGCAGACGGCGCTGAGGGTGAGCGAAAGGCTCGCTCGACGCGGTCCCGTTCCCGGCGGCGCACCCGGTCCGGCGCACCCGTCGACGCCGCCAAGAACCCAACCGAGTCGAGCAGCGCAACCGCGGGCAACTGAGAGCGGGCACGGGTGGCGCGGCACAACTCCTCCTCGCGGCACGCGGTCTCGACCGAAAGCTCGCCGCTGTCTGACGGATTACCGTCTGACGCCCAATGGTCGGGCGCTCCCACCGATCACCCAGCGCTGGTCGCCTTCCGGCTGAATACCCGGCGATCGCTGGCGATCTACGCGGCCGCCCTGCTCGTCGGGCTGCTCGTGGTGGTCATCGCCGTCAAGGAGATCTACGCGCACGGCGAGATCACCCACGTGTCCCAGCAGTCGGGCCTCGCTCCGGCGGCCGTGCCGACCGCGAGCACCGCGGCAAGACTCACCCGTGCCTGGCAGAGTCCCGACCTTGCCGCGGGCGGCGAACCGTTCGCCGACGGCGTCGTGGTCACCTACTCCCCGCACACCGTCAACGGCCGCGACGCGTTGACCGGCGTGATCCTCTGGCACTACACCCGCACCGACCGCACACTCTGCGGCGTCGTGCAGCAGGACTCCACGACGATCGCGATCTACTCCCACGACGGGAACTGCGACGAGGTGACGGGCTTCGCGACCGCGACCGGCGAGCCCAAGTTCTACCGCACCCTGATGGACGACGGCCCCGTCGGCGTCTCCAGCGCCCCCAACGTGGTGATGACTGTCGCGGCCGGGGACGTGCATGTCTTCGACAACGCCGGCGGTCTGGACCGCTGGCTGTGGACGCCGCCGCCGGGCTGCGACGTGCAACGCGCGCTCACCGGCTCGAAGGGCGTTCTCATCGGCTATCACTGCGCCGACGGCTACCACCTGGCGCTTCACTCGCTGCTGAACGACCAGGCCCCGATCTGGACCATAGACAGCTCCTATCAGCTGATCCCCCTCTCGGCCGGCGCCGCTATCGAGGCGGCGGACCCGACCACCGGGTTGATGACCCGCTACAGCGCGGACAAGGGCGTTGCCGCCACGCCGACCGCCTTGGCAGGCGCCGGTCAGCTGCCGGCGGTGCAGGCCGCGCTCCGCGCGCTGCCGACCTCGCAAGCGACCATCGAGACGACCGACGATCAGAACGCGACGCACGAGGTCATCGACGTGGGAGTCCTCATTGGCCTGAGCGCGCAAAACAGCCGCAGCTGGACCGCCCCGGCCGGCAGCCCGTCGGGGCCCGCGGCCCGCTCCCTGGCGGCTGACGCGGGAAACGGGCTGGTGTCCGTGGCGAACGGATCGGTCATCACGCAGCGTGCGATTGACACCGGCACGATACGCAGCACCTCCACGGTCAGCGGCGCCATCCCGACCGGCGCACTCAAGGCCTTCCCAGTTGGACACGGCCTCTTGCTCGCCGGCGCCAGCACCGGGCTGTACTCGTGAGCGGCGCGGTCACAGTGGCCTCCGGTCGGTTAGCCGCGCTGACCAACGACCATTGGCTTTCCGCATCCCCGGGGGCGGATCCGGTCGTCGCTGGGCCACCAGTGATCCTCATGGTGCCGGGTTACACCGGCAGCAAAGAGGACTTCGCGCCATTGCTTCCAGCGCTGGCCGAGCTTGGGTTTCGCGCGGTCGCGATCGATCAGCTCGGACAGTACGAATCGGGCTGGGCTGCTGGTCCCACGGGCTATGCCATCGAGTCGTTGGCCGCCGACGTCCTAGCAGTGCTGGCCCAACTCCGGCCGCGCTCTAGCCGCGTGCATCTGCTCGGGCATTCCTTCGGAGGCCTGGTGTGTCGGGCGGCCGTCCTGTCCGACCCCGATGCCGCGGACACTCTGACCCTGATGGACTCGGGACCGGCGGCGATCGTCGGGCGCCGGCTGACCGCGCTCGAAATCGCAGAGCCGGTGCTTGCGACCCAGGGGCAAGCCGCAGTGTGGCGGCTGATCTCGTCCGAGGTCGTGGCCGACCCGAAGTTCGCCCGCGCCGCGCCCGAGCTGCTGGCGTTCCTCGAGCGCCGCTTCCTGGCTAATGACCCGATGGGGCTGAAAGTCATGGGCGAGGAGCTGCGCACGGTGGCTGACCGAACCGACGAACTAGCCCGCCTGACGCTGCCGATCCTGGTTGTGCACGGCGAGAACGACGACGCTTGGCCGCCCGATGTTCAGGCGGCGATGGCTAAAACTCTTAGAGCGACGCATCGAGTCATCCCCGAGGCCGCGCATTCCCCGGCCGTTGAGAACCCGGCCGCGACGCTGCGCGCGCTCGTT
>JAOPUY010000492.1 GCA_025963265.1 Frankiales bacterium
GCCTCGGGTCGGGCCGATGCTGCCGACCGGCATCCCCAGCGCCCGGGCGAGCTCGGTGTAATCCGGCCGGTCAGCGAAGGCGATGACGCGCAGCAGCTGCTGACACCGCGGGGGCAGGGTGTGCACATGCCGCCAGAGCAGCTGCTCGGTGTCGTCGCGGATCACTGCCCCCTCCGGGGACTCCGGGGCGCCGGGTCCCTCGAGCTCGGCCATGAAGTCGAGGTCGGTCACCTCGCGAGGCGTCTGCCGTTGCTGAGCCCGCAGCACGCGCCAGGCCTCCCGCCGGGCCGTCACGATCAGCCACTGCAGCACCGAACGCGGGTCGGCGATGGCGTCGGCGTTCTTCACCAGGGCCAGCCAGGCGGTCTGCAGCACGTCCTCGGTCGAGGTCGGGTCCAATCGCTGCGCCCGCACCGTGTGCCAGAGCAGCGGGGTCAGCATCGCGATGAGGCCAGCCATCTGGTCTTGCTCGCCGGCCCGGTAACGCTCGAAGGCCGCGCCGGCTCGGGAGGCCAGGGTCGCTGGCTCAGCCTCGGCGTTGATCATCGCTCGACCATCGGTGTCACGCTCCTGGGACTGAGTCGTCGTGATCACAAACTCTCCCCTACCGTCTCATCACTGCACAAGCTACTTGCCGACAGAGATACGGAGCACCGGGCGAGCGTCCTGATACCGGTATCAGCGGACTGGATCAACCCTCCTGGAAGTCAGCGGACGTGGACACGTCCGAGGCGACCGGTTGGAGCAGCCGATGACCACACACCAGGCGGGAGCACTGTTGCTCTCAGCGACCCCGGCCCAGCGGATCACGGCGGCTCGGGCGTGGGGCGAGGGGTTGGCTCAGTGCCACTGTCGGTCTGGCGCCCGGGGGCGGCTCGACGCCGGGACGGCCGAGCTCGTGCGGCTCGGCGCCTACCGCTGGCTGGTCCACCTGCCGCACGATCCGGCCGGCGACCCACGCGCAGACCGGGCGAACAACCGGACGCACAACCGAGCGGACGACTTGGCCGACGATTTGGCCGACGAGGTTGCTGCCGTGTGCGGCTGGCTCGGCCGCCTGCCCGGGCCGCCCATCACTCGGCGGGCGTGCCTGCGAGCCTTCCTCGAGGGTTACCGTCGCGCCGGCGGCACCGTGGTCTTGAAACGCGAAATTGGGGTGGGCATCGCTGCCCACCCCAATTCAGTCGTGCGCTGACACTCAGACGGTGGGTTCCTCGAGCAGGTTGCGGGTGCGGTTGGCGTCAACCGGAATGCCCGGTCCCATCGTGGTCGCGAAGACGACCTTCTTGAGGAACTTGCCCTTAGATGAGGACGGCTTGGCCCGCAGGACTTCATCCAGCGCGGCCGCGTAGTTCTCGACCAGCTGCTCCGGCGAGAACGAGGCCTTGCCGATGATGAGGTGCAGGTTGGACTGCTTGTCGACGCGGAAGGTGATCTTTCCACCCTTGATGTCGGAGACCGCCTTGGCCACATCGGTGGTGACGGTGCCGGTCTTGGGGTTCGGCATCAGGCCGCGCGGGCCGAGGACCCGGGCGATGCGGCCGACCTTGGCCATCTGATCCGGCGTCGCGATGGCCGCGTCGAAGTCGAGGAAGCCCTCGGTGATCTCCTGGATCAGGTCGTCGCTGCCGACCTTGTCGGCGCCCGCTGCGCGGGCCGCCTCGGCCTGCTCGCCGGTCGCGAAGACGATGACGCGAGCGGTCTTGCCGGTGCCGTGCGGCAGGCTGACCACGCCGCGGACCATCTGATCGGCCTTGCGGGGGTCGACGCCGAGACGCATGGCGACCTCGACCGTGCTGTCGAACTTGGTGGGGGTGGCTTGGACGGCGATCTTGGCAGCTTCCAGCGGGCTGTAGATCTTGTCGGCCTCAATGAGCTTGGCGGCGGCCTCGTAGGCCTTGCTGCGCTTGGTCATGATGATTTCTCCTCGTTCATTAGTGGTCTTCGAACGCCGACTCTCGGCGTCCTCCCACGCTTTCTTCCGCTGCGCGCCGGGGATCGTCGCGATCCGGGGCTGCGCGTCAGTCGGTTACGGTGATGCCCATCGAGCGGGCGGTGCCAGCGATGATCTTGGCGGCCTGATCGATGTCGTTGGCGTTCAGGTCTTCCTTCTTGGTCTCGGCGATCTCGCGGACCTGAGCCATGGTGACTTTAGCGACCTTCGTCTTATGAGGCTCGCCCGAGCCCTTGGGCACGCCGGCCGCGGCCAGCAGCAGACGAGCGGCCGGCGGGGTCTTGGTGACGAAGGTGAACGAGCGGTCCTCATAGACCGAGATCTCGACCGGGATGATCTGGCCGCGCTGCGACTCGGTGGCCGCGTTGTAGGCCTTGCAGAACTCCATGATGTTGACGCCGTGCTGGCCGAGGGCCGGGCCGACCGGCGGGGCCGGGTTGGCGGCGCCAGCCTGGATCTGCAGCTTGATGATCGCTGTGAGCTTCTTCTTGGGAGGCATGTCTTCTTCTCTTCTACGTGGTTGCTGGAATTCTTGCGAGCGCGCGACCCGGACTGGATCGGCCAGAGCTAGATCTTGGACACCTGGCTGAAATTGAGTTCGACCGGAGTCTCACGACCGAAGATCGACACCAGCACCTTGAGCTTGGCGTGCAGCGCGTCGATCTCGTTGATGGTCGCCGGAAGCGTGGCGAACGGACCGTCCATGACGGTGACCGACTCGCCGATCTCGAAGTCGACGACCTCGGCCGGCGCGGCGCCGCCCGAGCTGGCCGCCGCGCCGCCGGCCACCTGAGTGGCCGACTTCGGCAGGGCCGGAGCGAGGATCTTGACGACCTCGTCCATCGACAACGGCGAGGGCTTGGACGTCGCGCCCACGAATCCGGTCACCCCGGGGGTGTTGCGCACCGCGCCCCAAGAGTCGTCGGTGAGGTCCATCCGAACCAGGATGTAACCCGGGAAGACCTTGCGGTTGACCTGCTGACGCTTGCCGTTCTTGATCTCGACGACCTCTTCGGTCGGCACCTCGACTTGGTAGATGTAGTCCTCCATGTCGAGGGAGGAGATCCGGCTCTCGAGGTTGGTCTTGACCTTGTTCTCATAGCCGGCGTAGCTGTGGATGACGTACCAGTCACCGGGCGCGCGACGCAGCTCGGCCCGCAGCTCCTCGATCGGGTCGAGCTCGACCTCGGCTTCCGGGGCGCCCGCGGCCTCAGCGTCGTCGTCGGCCTTGAGCTCGGCCTCGGCGTCGGCGGCGGTCGCGGCCCACTCCTCGTCCGCGTGCTCCTCGGCGGCCTCGTTGTACTTCTCCTCGGCCGTCACGCCGTAGACCTCGTCTTCGACGTCCAGCGCGGGAAGGTCGACGGCCTCATCAGCCGACACCGGAACGCTGGCGGTGTCGTCTTCGGTCACGCCGACGGCTTCGCCACTGGGGCGGTCGTCGTTGTCGAACTCGGTCACAGGCTCTCTTCCTTTAGCTCTCTATGTAGTGCGCGCATTGCTGAGCAGGTCGTCGGGGCAGGTCGTCGGGCGCTCGCTAGCCGAATACGGCCAGCACCACCTTGGCCAACCCGAGGTCCAGGCCGGACACCAGCGCCACCATGACCGTCACGAACACGACGGTGATGGTCGTGTACGTGATCATCTCTTTACGAGAGGGCCACAGCACCTTGCGCATCTCGGCCACGGTCTCGCGGGTGCGACGCCGAAGCGCGAGGAACAGCATCGGCAGCCAGCGCCAGAGCAAGGCCAGCCCGCCCGGACCCGGGCTATTACTCGGGCGTGGGGACGGAGCAGGTGCTTCCTGCGTCTCGGTCACGTTCTCTCCTCTGCTTCACGCCGGTGTAGCCGCGCAGGGGCGGCAGGACTCGAACCTGCAACCGCCGGTTTTGGAGACCGGTGCTCTACCAATTGAGCCACGCCCCTCTGAACGTCGCCAGCGGTTGCCGACGCGTCAAGATGGATCTGCCAGGTCCCAGCCGTCCGCGTCGAACACGCCGCAACGCGTGCGCGAGCATGCTTGCGCACGGCCGACTTTGACCCGGTTATTGAGTGTAGGGGGTCACGGGCAGATGACCAAAAGGCTGGGATCTAGGCTGTCAGTCATGGACGCCGTTACTCCGAGCACCGCCGCCAGCCCGCCCGCCAGTCCCCCGCACAGCATTCCCGCCCAGGACGCGCGGGCCGCATTCGATGCCTACCGGACGCGCGAGCTGAAGCTGAACATGCAGCGCGGACAGCCCTCGGACGCCGACTTCGCGCTGTCCAACGCCTTGCTCAACGCGGTCGGACCGGACGACGTGCTCACCCCGAGCGGCCTGGATGTGCGCAACTACTCGGCCGGCGCGGCCGGTCTGGCCGAGGCCCGGGCGCTGTTCGCCGAGTACCTGGAGGTCAGCCCGGCCCAGACGCTGGTGTGGAACAACGCCAGCCTCGAGCTGCAGGCCCACGTGCTCGGCCTGATGCTGCTGCGCGGCATCCGGGGCAACGGGCCGTGGGCGGGCACCGGCGCCAAGATCATCGTCGCGACGCCGGGCTATGACCGGCACTTCACGCTGCTGGCCGGCCTCGGGCTGTCGCTGGTGACGGTGGCGATGCAGCCCGACGGCCCCGACCTGGACGCGATCGAGCAGCTGGTGGCCAGCGACCCGAGCGTGCGCGGGCTGCTGTTCGTGCCGACCTACTCCAACCCCGGCGGCGAGAC
>JAOPUY010000502.1 GCA_025963265.1 Frankiales bacterium
CCAAGCGCCGGACACCGGCACGGGCGACAACCGCTCGCCGCGGCCGGCGCCCAAGGCGGTGCCGCCTTGGAGCGCGAAGGTGACATCGCTGCCCAGGCCCGCCGCCAGCTCGCCCAGTGCCGCGACGGGGGTTCCCGCCCGCCAGAGCGCGTCGCACGCCACCAACGCGCCGGCCGCGTCGGCAGAACCGCCGGCCAGCCCGGCGGCGATCGGGATCGCCTTGTCGACTCCCAGCGCGATCGGCTCGCGCGCGCCCTCCGCAGCGTCGCCTCGTCGGAGGACGTGCTGCCGCAGTGCGACGGCGGCGCGCCAGGCCAGGTTGGTCTCATCGGCCGACAGCCCGGCGCTCTCCGGACCGGTCAGGGTCAACGAGATGGGCCCGCCGGCCGCGGGGCCGCGTGAGACGGTCACCGTGTCGTAGAGATCCAGCGCGTGAAAGATCGTCGCGATCTCGTGGAATCCGTCGTGGCCGCGGGGTCCGACGCCGAGGAAGATGTTGATCTTGGCGGCAACCCGGATAGTCACGGTCGGAGCGGATGAGGACACTCCGGCGATCTTAATGCGTGTCGGCCGGTCGCGATTTCGCCTGCGCGCGGTCGCCGGTTTCGCTTGCCCGCACTAGCGGATATCGCCTGCGCGCTCCACCCAATTTCGCTCAGGCCTCCGTTGGCTTGTAAGCTTGCAGGGTTGCCTCGGCGAGGAAGCACGCCGGTCGTGAGCGATCAGAGAACGACGCTGGTCGCGGCATGGCCCTGGCGGGCTTCGTGATCGACGCGGTGTTGCCGGAATTCGGTCAACTCTGTGCTGATCGCGTGCTGGGACGACACCGCGCTGACAACCGCATACCGCCGCCCATCCGCTTGCCCCAAGTCTCGCCCAAGTTCGAATTCATGTGTTCAGGAGCCCCGCCGTGTCCGAAGTCCGTCTCGCCGCAGAAACCCGTACCGCCTTCGGCAAGGGCGGCGCGCGCCGCACCCGCCGCGCCGGCAAGATCCCCGCAGTCATCTACGGCCACGGCGCTGAGCCCCGCCACGTCTCGCTGCCGGCCCGTGAGTTCACCCAGGCCCTAAAGAAGAACGGCGCCAACGTGCTCCTCACGCTGAATGTCGAGGGCACCGACGAGCTCGCGATCCCGAAGGCCATTCAGCGCCACCCCATCCGGGGCGAGTACGAGCACGTCGACCTCATCTCGGTCCGGCTCGGCGAGAAGGTCACGATCGACGTTCCGCTCGTGCTGGTCGGCGAGGTCGTCTCCGGCGGCCTGCTGGCTCAGGACCTCACGACCGTCGCGGTCGAGGCCGAGGCCACTCACCTCCCGACCGAGATTCAGGTCTCGATCGAGCACCTCGAGGTCGGGCAGCACCTCTCGGCCGGCGACCTGATCCTGCCTGAGGGCACCACGCTGGTCACCGACCCCGAGGCGTTGGTCATCGCGATCAACGAGGCCCCGACCGCCGAGCAGCTCGAGGGCGAGACCGCCGAGTCGGCGACCGCCGAGACCGAGGACGAGGCCGAGTAAGCCGACTTCGAACCGCGCTGACCACCACGCCGTGACCGACGATCGCGCGCTCATCGTCGGGCTGGGCAACCCCGGGCCGCGTTACGCCGCGACGCGGCACAACGCCGGGTTCCTGGTCCTGGACGAGCTGGCCCGACGGGTCGGCGGCAGCTTCAAGGCCCACCGCGGTCCGCACGGCGGGGCCGACGTGTTGACCGGCCGGTTGGCTGGCGGCTCGGTCGTGCTGGCCAAACCGCGCTCGTTCATGAACGAATCCGGCGGGCCGGTCGCCGCGGTGAGCCAGTTCTACAAGGTGGCGCCCGAGCAGGTGATCGTCGTCCACGACGAGTTGGACCTGCCCTTTGGCAGCCTGCGCTTGAAGGCCGGCGGCGGCGAGGGCGGTCATAACGGGCTCAAGTCGACGACCGCGGCGCTGGGTTCGAAGGACTACACCCGCGTCCGCTTCGGGATCGGTCGCCCGCCCGGGCGTCAGGACCCGGCCGACTTCGTGCTGCGGGAGTTCTCGGCGGCCGAGCGCAAGGATCTGGCCTTCTTCCTGGACCGGGCGGCCGATGCCGTCGAAGCGGTGCTCGCTCGCGGCCTGGAAGCGGCTCAGAACACCTTCAACGACTGAATCGCGGCCGGTCGCCTCGCCATTGCCGCCCGAGTGGGGTATAGCTATGTCACTGATCGTGACCGAGCAAGCTCTCTGAGTGGCGCTGGGCTCCACCGAGCGGGCGGGGCGTCGTTCGGTTCCGTCTGCCGAAGGAGCTCCGATGCGCCCGATCACGCGCCATCCCGTCGCTCTGGCCCTGGCCGGTCTGGTGGCCGTGCTGCTCGCCGTGTTGGTCGGCGTGGTGGCCTTCTCCGACGAGGCCCGCGCGACGCCGCTGCCCGGCCAGGTGCTGACCGTCGAAGCGGCCACGCCGACGAGCACCACAGCCACCGTCATCATGTGGCAGCTGAACTCCAAAGGCGTCTACGTGCGCGCCTACCCGAACGTGATGTCGGCCTGGGTCGGCGAGCGCGGGGTCGGGCCCACCCACGACAACCTCGCGCGGACGCCGGCTGGCGTCTTCGGGCTGACCCAGGCTTTCGGCAACCAGCCCAACAACGGCACCCGGCTGCCCTACTTCCAAGCCGGCCCGTCGGACTGGTGGAACGGCGAGGACGCCTCGCCGGCGTACAACACCCACGTGCATCAGGCCAACTCGCCTGGGCCGGGAAGTGAGAACCTCTATTACGCCGGGGCGGTCTACGCCCACGCCGTGGTCATCAACTACAACATGTCGCCGACCATCAAGGGCGATGGCTCAGCGTTCTTCCTGCATGTCAGCAACGGCGAGCCGACGCTCGGCTGTGTGTCGATGGGCACCGCGAACCTGACCCGCGTGATGCGCTGGCTGGATCCGGCCCAGCATCCGGTGATCAGCATCGGGGTCGGACTGGCGGCCCAGAAGATCGTCACCAGCAGCCACAACCCGCGCGGCGCGTTCGACGCCGCGGTCGCGGTGGGCTCGGGCAAGACGCAACTACGCGGCTGGGCCTTCGACCCCGATGCGCCGTCGGCGACGGCCCGGGTCGACGTCTACATCGACCAGCGCCGGTGGGGCACGCTGCTGGCCTCGGCCTACCGTCCCGATGTCGCCCGAGCCCGCGGCGTGGGGGTCAACCACGGGTTCAACGGGGTCATCGCGACCACGAAGGGACGGCACGTGTTCTGCGTGCTCGCCATCAACAAGGCGGCGGGGACCACCAATCCGCCCTTAGCCTGCAAGGCGGTCGTGGTTCGGTGACTCGTGCTCGAGCAACCAACGTTTGGCGGCCAAGCCGCCGGCGTAGCCGGTGAGCTGGCCGTCGCTGGCGATCACCCGGTGGCAGGGGACGACGATGGAGATCGGGTTGCGGCCATTGGCCATTCCGACCGCGCGCACCGCCGAGGGCGCGCCCATCCGCAGCGCGAGCTGCCCGTAACTGGTGGTCTGGCCGTGGCCGATGCGGCGCAGTTCTTCCCAGACCCGGAGTTGGAACGGCGTCCCGACGAGCCGCAGCGCCAGGTCGAACTCGGTGCGGTCGCCGGCGAAGTACTCGGCCAGTTGGTCGCGAGCATCGGTGAACGCGAGGTCGTCTCGCGCTCCGATCGACGCCGGCCGGCGGACGTGCTCGCTGGTGTAGAGCCCCGATAGCGCGGACCCGTCGCCGGTGAGCAGGATTTCTCCGATGGGGGAGGGGATTAGCGCGTGAAACATGGGGTGTTCCTTTCGATCAGAGGTTCGGGCGGCTCAGTCGGCCGCGGCGGCGGGCTCAGCGTCCAGGCTGGCCCATAAGTGGTGGCTGAGATAGCTGCGCCAGGGCGCGAGCGCCGCCGGGTCCAGGCCCGGGGCGAGTCGGCTCAGGGCCTTGCTGACGCCCAGGTCAGAGCTGAGGAACACGTCGGGATGCCCGAGCGCGCGCATCAGGATGTAGCCCGCCGTCCAGGGGCCGATTCCGCTCAGCCCCAACAGCGCGGCGCGGGCCTCGGCCCAGTCGGAGCCGGCGTCTAGCACGAGGCGCTCGCTGGCGACGGCCTGGGCGAAGCCGACCAGGCAGCGCCCGCGCGCCCGCGGCATCGGCAGCGTCGCCGGGTCGCACTCGGCGATCGTCTGGGCGTCGGGGAACAGGCACCCGGGCTCATCGGCGTCACTCTGCTCGAAGGCCGGCGTGCCGTGCTCGGCGGTCAACCGCCCCAGGCCGGTGCGAGCGGCGGCCAAGGACACCTGCTGCCCGACGATGGCCCGCACCCCGATCTCGAACGAATCGACGGCGCCGGGCGAACGCAACCCGGGACGGCGCCGCACCAATCCCGCTAGCGGGGGCTGGGCGGCGAGCACCTGGTCGACGGCCTGCGGGTCGGCGTCCAGGTCCAGCAGCCGCCGGATGCGCGCCACGCAGGCGGCCAGATCGCGGTGGTCGGTCAGCTGCAGATTCGCCCGGACGTGGCCAGGACCCTCGCTGAGGCGCACCCGACCCGGACCGTGCGGCAGCGCGATCGTTCGGCTGTAGCTGCTCGCGTCGTAGTGCTCGACGCCGGTGACGGCCCGAGCCCGCAGGTAGTCCAGGGTTCGGTTGAGGCTCATGGGTTCGCGGTAGGGCAGCCGCAGTTCGATGAGCCCGGGCTCGCTAGCGCCGGTGCGGCGCGCGGCTCGCAGCGTGCTGGGCGTGCTCGCGTACACCTGAAGAATCGTCTCGTTGAACTGGCGAATGCTGGAGAAGCCGGCGGCGAAAGCGACATCGCCCACCGGCATCGCCGTCCGCTCCAGCAAGGTGCGAGCCGTCTGCGCCCGTTGGGCCCGAGCCAGGGCCAGCGGCGGCGCGCCCATCTCCGAGATCAGCGCGCGGTTGAGTTGACGTTCGGAGTAGCCGAGCCGGCGGGCTAGTCCGGGGACGCCCGCGCTGTCGACCACGCCGTCTGCTATCAGCCGGACAGCTCGGCCGGCGAGGTCTGATCGGGAGTTCCAATCAGCCGAGCCGGGAGTCGAATCCGGTCGGCATCGTTTGCAGGCCCGGAAGCCGGCCCGCTGCGCCGAGGCCGCGCTCGGATGGAATTCAACATTGACCCGGAACGGGGTTCGGGCGGCGCAGGATGGTCGGCAGTAGATCTTCGTGGTCCGGACGGCGACGAAGAATACCCCGTCGAAGCGGGCGTCTTTGCTCTGAACCGCGCGGTAGGCGATATCCGGGTCGATGGCCATGACACCATTCTGTACCCTCGCCGGTCAGTCCACTGGCGGTTTTCAGACAGCGCTCTCCGGCGCCTTTCGGAGCGTTTGCGTTCCCAGGCAGCGCCAGGTTCAAGTGATCGTCGCAAC
>JAOPUY010000525.1 GCA_025963265.1 Frankiales bacterium
CGGGCTGGGCATCGTCGTGCTGGCCCGCCATCTCGGCCTCAACGCGCAGATCGACGCCTCTGGGCTTGCCGACGTCTGGTACCGCTACCCGATCCTGGTCTTGAGCGGTTTCCAGAACGGCCTCTACGAGGAGGTCATCATGATCGGGTTCCTGCTGACCCGCTTCCGCCAACTCAACTGGCGGCCCTGGACCGCGATCCTGGTCAGCGCCGCCATCCGCGGCAGCTACCACACCTACCAGGGCCTCGGCGGCTTCCTCGGCAACTTCATCATGGGCGTGCTCTTCGGCTACTGGTTCACCCGGACGAAGCGGGTGCTGCCGCTGGTGATCGCGCACAGCGTCATCGACATCGTCAGCTTCGTCGGTTACGCCGCCCTGCACGGCCACGTCAGCTGGATTTAGCCCGAATAGCCGATCGTCACGAAGTCGATGAGCTCCTCGACCGAGCGGAGCAGATCGACCTCGACGTCGGCGAAGCTGTTGACCGATCCCAGCACCCGCCGCCACATCTCACGGGTGTCCGACACGTTCAGCGCGGCCGCGATCCCGGCCTTCCACTCCACGCCGCGCGGAATGACCGGCCAGGCCTCGATGCCCAGCGCGCTCGGCTTGACCGCCTGCCAGATGTCGATGTAGGGATGGCCGTTGACCTTGACGTGCGGCGACCGCACGCCGGACACGATCCGGGTCTCTTTCGAGCCGGGCACCAGATGATCGACGAGGACGCCCAGCCGACGGGTCTCGGTGGGCGCGAAGGCGGCGACGTGGGCCACCAACTCGTCGATTCCGTCCAGCGGTTCGACCACGATGCCCTCGATCCGCAGGTCCTCGCCCCAGATCCGTTCGATGAGCGCCGCGTCGTGCACGCCCTCGACCCAGATCCGACTGGCTTTCGCGACCTGGGCTTTCACCCCGGCGACCGCGACCGAGCCCGACGCCGTCCGGCCCGCCCGCGCGGCCGGAGCGGGGGCGGCGGCCGGCCGCACCAGGGTCACCAGCTGACCGTCCACTGAGAAGGCGGCCGGCAGCATCGCAAAGTCCCGCTCCCGGTTGTGGCGGTCGGCCAGCGTCACCACGTCGCGGTGCTCGCCGGCCACGACCGACCGGCCCAGGCGCACCACCGCGCCGCAGAACCGGCCGTCCGCGGTCTCGACCACCAGATCCAGCTCGGCCGCGACGAGCGGCACCGTCCGTCGTCGATGTCCGCCGCCGCCGCTGCCGAGGACGTCTTGGGAGTAGCGCACTGAGCCACCCTAAGGCGCGGTGGTGGCGATGCCCGGTAGGGCTGGCCGGTCGGTAAGCTTGTGTCTCGTGTCGCAACGTTCTTGTGCCCAGCTGGCTGCCTGGGGCACCGCCTGGCTGCAGGGCCAGGTCTCCTTCGACGACGTGCTGGACGCGGTCTCGGCCGGTCGCCGCTCGCTCGCCCAAAGCGGCTTCGCCGACGGGGAGACCCATCCGGTGGGAAGCGCGCTCACCGACTGGCGGCGGTCCGGAGCAACGTCGCTGCGGCTGGCGCTGCCCGTCCCGGGCGACGTACGCGGCCTGGCCGGCACCGCGGAGTTTCGCGACCTCGCCCTCGGCAACGGCCAGGCGGTGTTCGGACCGGAGTTCGGGCTGACCTGCGCCCTGAGCCCGCGGACGGCGAGCAGCGCCCGTCGCTCGCTGTGCTGGCACCGGGGCCAGGCGACTGAGCAGCAGCCCGACTATCTCTCGATCGCCGACGCCGAGCACGACTTGGCCGAGGCGATCCGGGAGACGGCGTCCCTGCTGGCTCGCCGGGACGCGCCGAGCTGGCTGACCGACGTGGCGCCGGCCTTGTCGAATGCCCGCCGCGCGGGCGAGCGGCTTGAGCTGCCCGCCAGTCATCCGCCGCGGGCGGTGCGGGTGATCGCGCAAGCCGAACGGATGTCGGCCGTGCTGGCCCTGGTGGACGCCGACCCGACGGGCGAGGTGACCCTGGCCGGCATGGCCGAGCGCGGGCAGGCGCTGATGCCGCTGCGGGTCGCCGTGCGTCGCGCGTTGTTAGCGGGCTACAACGCCACGGTGGAGGTCGGCGCCAACTGACCTCGGGCCCGTCAGCGCGGCCGCCGGGCCGGGGCAGGACAGCAGCTCGCCGGGCAGTCGAGGCCGCACAGGCCCAACGTGGACAGCGACGCCGCGGGCAGCGAGCCCAGCCGCTCCAGGACCAGATCGGCGATCGCGCTCACGAACGCGGGGTGGGCGCCCGCGGTGCCGACGCGGATGAAGGCCAGTCCGAGATCGGCCGCGGTGTCGCGCGCCTCGTGGTCGAGATCCCAGATCACCTCCAGGTGGTCGGAGATGAAGCCGGTCGGCGCGACGGCCACGGCCCGGACTCCGGCCACCGCTAGCGCCCGCAGGTGGTCGTTGATGTCGGGTCCGAGCCAGGGCACCTGCGGCGGGCCGCTGCGCGACTGCCAGACCAGGTCGAAGGCCGCGCCCTCGCCCCGCACCGACTCGGCGACCAGCCGCGCGGTCTCGCGCTGCTGGGCCAGGTAGAGGCCGCCCGCCGGTCCCGAGGTCTCGTTCATCGAGGTGGGGATCGAGTGGGCGGTGAACACCAGTCGGGCCTCGTCGCGGTCGGCCGGATCCAGCGCGGCCAGCGCGGAGCGCAGGGCGTCGGCGTTGGCGGCGATGAAGCCCGGATGGTCGAAGTAGTGACGCAGCTTGGTGAATCGCAGCGGCGCTCCCCCGCCGTCCGGGGTCAGCTCGGCCGCGGCCGCCGCGAGGTCCTCGCGGTACTGGCGGCAGCCGGAGTAGGACGAGGTCGCGCTGGTGGCCAGCACCAGCGCGTGGGAGCGGCCCTCAGCCGCCATCGTGCGGGCGGTGTCGCCGACGAAGGGATGCCAGTTCCGGTTGCCTAAGTAGGCCGGCAGCTCGATGCCGCGGGCCTGGAACTCGACCCGCAGGGCGGCCAGCAACGCCTCGTTTTGCGCGGTGATCGGCGAGATGCCGCCGTAGTGCAGGTAGTGCTCGGCGACCTCGGCCAGCCGCTCGTCGGGGACGCCCCGCCCGGCGGTCACTCGCCGCAGGAACGGCATCACCTCAGCCGGCCCCTGGGGGCCGCCGAAGGAGAGCAACAGGAACGAGTCGTAGGCGGGCTCAGGCTCGGTCACGCTTTCACCGTAGCCGTGCTCGGGAGCGAGCTCAGACGCCGATCGCGTGGAAGCCGCCGTCGACGTGGACGATCTCGCCCGTGGTGGCCGGCAGCCAGTCCGAGAGCAGCGCGACCGCGCTGCGGCCGACCGCGGTCGCGTCGTTGATGTCCCAGTTGTGCGGTGCCCGGGGCGCCCTCGCGTCCTCGAAGGCAGCGAAGCCGGGGATGCTCTTGGCGGCCATCGTCCGGATCGGACCGGCGGCGATCAGGTTGACCCGGATGTTGCGCGGGCCGAGCTCACGGGCCAGGTAGCGCGAGGTCGCCTCGAGCGCGGCCTTGGCCACGCCCATCCAGTTGTAGGCGGGCCAGGCCACCGCGGCGTCGAAGGTAAGCCCGACGATGGAGCCGCCCTGCGGGCTGAACAGCGGCAGCGTGGCCGCGGCCAGTGACTTCAGGCTGAACGCGGACACTTCGAAGGCGTTGTTGGCGTCCGCGGCCGGGGCGTCGAGGAACGGCTCGCCGAGGCAGCTCGCCGGGGCGAAGCCGATCGAGTGCAGCACGCCGTCGATGGTGGCCGACGCGCCGACCTGCTCGCGGACCCGGCTGGCCAATGACTCGAGGTTCTCAGCCGAGGTCACGTCGAGCTCGACCACGGGCGCGAGCACGGGTAGCCGCTTAGCCACCCGCTCGACCAGCGACATCCGGCCGAAGCCGGTGAGCACGACCTCGGCCCCCTGCTCCTGAGCGATCTTGGCCACCGAGAAGGCGATCGAGGCGTCGGTGATGACGCCGGTGATGAGCAGCCGCTTGCCGTCGAGCAGTCCCATGAGCTGTGTCCTATCGAAGTGGTGTTCGGTGGGTCGCGTCGGAGCAGTCAGATTCCCATAGCCAGGCCGCCGTCCACCGGCAGCACCGCGCCGCTGATGTAACCGGCGGCGTCCGAACCCAGGAACTGCACGACGGCGGCGATCTCGGCCGCGGTCCCGAAACGCTTGAGCGGCACATTCGTCAGGATCTCGGTGCGTCGGGCGTCGGCCAACTCGGCCGTCATGTCGGAGTCGACGAATCCGGGGGCCACGACGTTGGCCGTGATGTTGCGGCCGCCGAGCTCGCGGGCCAGCGAGCGGGCCAGCCCCATCAGACCCGCCTTGCTGGCCGCGTAGTTGGCCTGGCCGGCCGCTCCGGCGAAGCCGACGACGGAGGAGATGAAGATCATCCGACCTTGCCGGGCCTTGAGCATGCCCGGAGTGGCCCGTTTGGCGACCCGGTAGGCGCCGGTCAGGTTCGCGTCGATGACCGAGGTGAACGACTCCTCGCTCATCCGCATCAACAGCGTGTCGTCGGTGATGCCCGCGTTGGAGACCAGCACCTCGACGGGCCCCTGCTCGGCCTCCACGGCGCTGAACGCCGCGTCCACGGCTGCACTGTCGGTGACGTCGCAGCGCACGCCGTAGAGGCCCTCAGGGGCGCCGGAGCCGCGGTGGGTGATGGCCACCCGATCGCCCGCCGCGGCGAACGCCTGGGCGATCGCTAGTCCGATACCGCGGTTACCACCGGTCACGAGCACTGATCGAGTCACGGCGGACACGCTAGTCGATGGCCGACCCGCTCAGCTAAGCCGACCGGCCCAGAGCAGTGACACGGCCGAGGCGCAGATCGCCGCGAGCAGCCCCGCGATCATGAATCGCCAGCTGATGTCGCGTTGCGCGGTCGTGTAGCCGATCTGGGAGCCGAGGTCCTGATACACCGAGCGCAGCTGGGCCGCGCTGGCCGCGGTGTGAAAGGTCCCGCCGGTCGCCTCGGCCAGACCGCTGAGCGACTTGTTGTCGGCCGGCACCCGGGTCGTCTGCCCGTCCACGGTGACGGTGCCGTTCTGGGTTCCGAAAGCGATGGTCGAGACCGGGGTGTTGGCTTTCTTGGCCGCCGCGGCCGCGTCGGACAGGCTCCGACCGACGGTGTTGGAGCCGTCGGAGAGCAGCACGATCCGGGCCGGCGCGGGTTTCTCGTTGGGGCTGGCGGTGGCCGCGTCGAAGGACTGCAGCGCGTCCAGGCAGGAGAACACCCCCTCGCCGATGGCGGTGTACGGCTCGAGTTGCAGGGCGGCGACGGCCTTCTTGAACGAGTCGCGGTCGGTCGTGGGGGGCACCAGCACACTGCCGGCGCGGCCGAATTTGACCAAGCCCAGGTTGATGCGCTTGGGCAGCAGGTCGGCGAACTCGGCCGCGGCCTGCTGGGCGGCCGCGAGTCGGGTGGGCGAGACGTCGGTCGCCTGCATCGACAGCGAGACGTCGATGGCCAGCATGACGGTGGCCCGCTCCTGCGGAACCCGGACGTTCGCGGTCGGCCGCGCCACGCCCAGCGATAGCACCGTCATGGCGATCAGCAGCAGGGCGAAGGTCAGATGCCGGCGCCAACCCGGGCGGCGCGGCACCACGGTGGCCAGCAGTTGGGCGTTGCTGAACCGGGTGACGAAGCGCCGTCGGCGCAGTTGGATGAGGACGTAGGCGAGCCCGACCAACGCGACGGCGAGGAGCAGGAAGAGCCAGCCGGGTGAGGCGAAATGCATCAGCGGACTCCGTGCATCGCGGTGCGGGTCGGCGGGCGCACGGCCACGCCGCGGCGGCGGGTGACGACGAACCGGGCGATGTCGGCCAGCCAGTCCCGGTCAGTCCGCAGCACGAGGTGGTCGGCCCCGGCCCGGCGCAGGTGGGTCGCGATCTCGGCCCGTTGGGCGCGAGCGGCGCTGGCGTAGCGCTGCCGCAACGCCTTGTCGTCCGTCTGCACCTCGAGCTCGGCGCCGGTCTCCGGATCGAGGAAGGTGACGAGCCCAGCCGAGGGCAGGTCCATCTCGCGGGGATCGATGATCTCGATGCCGAGCAATTCGTGGCGGTCGCCCAGCCCCCGAAGCGGACGCTCCCAGTCGGGCTCGCCGCTGGCCGGGTCGCTCAGGAAGTCCGAGATGACGGTGACCATGCCGCGCCGCCGCGGTGGCCGGCGCACCTGCTCGAGGGCGTCCCGCAGATCGCCGGGCCGGCTGCCGCTGGCCTTCGGGGTGCCGGCCACCAGCCGGAGCAGGTGCCGGGCGGCGTTGGTGCCCGAGCGCGCGGGAACCCGGAAGCTGGTCTCGCCGGTGGTCACGATCGCGCCGACGCGGTTGCCCGAGCGCGCGGTCAGGTGGACCACCGCGGTCGCCGCGGCCAGGACCAGGTCGCGCTTCTCGAGGTTGACCGTGCCGAAGTCCAGGCTTGGGGACAGGTCGATCACCAGCCAGGACTCCAGTTCCCGGTCGGCGACGGTCTGGCGCACGTGCGGGGCCATCGTGCGCGCGGTCACCGGCCAGTCCATCCGGCGGACGTCATCGCCGGGGAAATAGGCGCGCGACTCCCCCGTCTCGCTCCCCGGACCGGCGATCAGGCCGAGGTAATTGCCCTGCAGCAGGCCGTCCAGCTTGTTCCGCACGGTGTACTCGAGTCGGCGCAGGACCGCCTCGGTCTCCGGCGCCAACGGGGACGACTGGGCGTTCACGCCGGTGGGCCCCAGTTGCCGCCGCGTTCGGCGGCGCCATTCTGCGCGGTGAAGCCGGGCGGCGGTCCGCTGTGCGCGCCGGCCACCGTGCTGGCCTGGGGGGCCGGGGCGCCGGCGGCGGGGATGTACCCGCCGCTCGCCCGTTGGCGCGGTGCGACCTGGGGCAGCGGAACCGTCTGCAGCACCCGGGTCACCGCGTGCGTGGCCGGGACGCCGTCGGCGATCGCGTCGTAGGACAGCACCATCCGGTGCGGCAGCACGTCGATGGCGACGTCGAGCACGTCCTGCGGCAGCACGTAGTCGCGGCCGCGCAGCAGGGCCAGGGCGCGCCCGGCGGCGATCAGGCCGAGGCTGGCCCGGGGGCTCGCGCCGTAGGACACCCAGCTGGCGACGTCGGGCATCCCGAACTCGGCCGGTTGCCGCGTCGCGACGACCAGCCGCACCACGTAGTCGACCACCGCGTGGTGCACGAAGACCCGGGCGGCGCGGCCTTGCAGCGCCAGCAGCTCCTCGGTGGAGATCACCGCGTGCGCGACCGGCGGCTCGACGCCCATCCGGTAGATGATCTCGCGCTCCTCGGCGGCCGTTGGGTAGTCCACGTTGATCTTCATCAGGAACCGGTCGCGCTGGGCCTCGGGCAGCGGGTAGACGCCCTCCTGCTCGATCGGATTCTGGGTGGCCATCACCAGGAACGGGTCGGGCACCTCGTGGGTCTGCCCGCCGATCGAGACCTGCCGTTCCGCCATGACCTCGAGCAGGGCCGACTGCACCTTCGCCGGCGCGCGGTTGATCTCGTCGGCGAGCACGAAGTTGGCCATGATCGGCCCGAGTTCGGTGTCGAAGGCCTCGGCCCCCGGGCGGTAGATCCTCGTGCCGAC
>JAOPUY010000535.1 GCA_025963265.1 Frankiales bacterium
GTCGTCGTTCGCTTCGGCGGCGTCGTCGCGGTGAACAGGGTCTCCTTGGACATTCCGCCGGCCACCATCGTCGGGCTGGTCGGTCCGAACGGCGCCGGCAAGAGCACCTTGTTCTCGGTGTTGTCCGGCCTGCGTCGCCCCAACCACGGCAAGGTCGAGTTCAACGGCCAGGACATCACCACCAACTCGGCCCAGCACCGGGCCCGGATGGGGCTGGCCCGCACCTTCCAGCACCCGGAGATGTTCAGCGGGTTGACCGTGCGTGAGCACATCATGCTCGCCCACCGGGTCCGCGAGTCGCGCAGCCGGATCTGGACCGACATGGTCGACGGCCGCGGTTTCCGGCGGGCCGACAAGGAAGAGGTCGTGCGAGTCGACGAGCTGTTGGACGCGCTGAACCTGACCGAGATCAGCAACCGGCCCGTCGCCGGACTGTCCCTGGGTATGACTCGACTGGTCGAGTTGGCCCGAGCGCTGGCGGCCAACCCGACCGTCCTGCTGCTCGACGAGCCGTCCTCTGGCCTGGACGCACGCGAGACCGAGCAGGTCATCGAGGTGTTCCGCCTGGCGGTGGAGCGCCGCGGGGTGTCCTTGCTGCTCGTCGAGCACGATGTGTCGATGGTGCTCGGCCTGTGCAGCAAAGTGAACGTCCTCGACTTTGGCAGCTTGATCGCCAGCGGCACCCCGGATCAGATTCGCAATGACCCGGCCGTCCGGGCGGCCTACCTGGGCGAAGAGGAAGTTCCGTCCGCAGACACCAACGGCGACAACGTTCAGGAGCTGACCTCGTGACCTCCCCCCAGTACTTGCTCTCGGTCAAGGACCTCGAGGTTCGTTACGGTCCGGCGTTGGCCATCAACAACCTCACGCTGGAGGTCAAGCCGGGCGAAGTCATCGCGCTGCTCGGTTCCAATGGCGCCGGCAAGAGCACGCTGGCTCGCACGATCAGCGGCCTCGTGCCCGTCGCTTCGGGCTCGATCACCTTCGAGGGCCACGACATCTCCAAGCGCGCGGCCTACCACCGCCGGCTCGACGGAATTCTGTACCTGCCCGAGGGTCGCGGCGTCTTCCCCGGCCTGAGCGTCACCGAAAACCTGCGGCTGGCCAGCAACACGCTGGCCCGCAGCAAGCGCAAGGCGGCAATCGACGAGGCGATGACGGTCTTCCCGAACCTGGCCGCCCGGCGCAGCACCAAGGCGGGCATGCTCTCCGGCGGCGAGCAGCAGATGCTCTCGTTGGCCCGAGCGCTGACGGTCGGCCCCAAGCTGCTGATCGCCGATGAGATGTCCCTCGGCCTGGCGCCGAAACTGGTCGACACCGTCTTTGAGACGCTGAACCACCTGAAGTCGACCGGCGTGACGATCATCCTGATCGAGCAGTTCATCCACCGGGCGCTGGCCTTCGCTGATCAGTGCGTCGTGATGTCGCGCGGCAACCTGGCCTGGCAGGGCCCGGCGGCCGGCGCGCATCAGGAAGTGCTGACCCGCTACCTCGGCGAGAGCGCGATGGTCGGCTAGTCAGGTCAGCTTGGAGAGCGTGCTGGCCATCACCTCGGCCAGCGCGTTCACCCGCTGCTCGAACTCGCTCAGCACGGCCTGGACCTCAGAGCGGCTGACCTGGGCCACCTGCTGCGGCCGCAGTGCGGGCAGCACGAATTTCCGCACCCACACTCGCGTGTCCTCCTCGCTCAGCCCCAGTCCGACCACGACTTGGCGTTGCTCGTTCAGCCAGGCGATGATCTCCTCGACCGTCAGATCGTCGCGCAGCTGGCCGTCGGCCTGCGCCGCGCGGTACATCGGCGCCACCAGCTCCATGGACAGGGCGTTGAACGCCCGAGCCATCTCCTCGCTTTGATGCGGCGCCACGACGTGCATGATCACTCGGTCCTGCCGCAGGCTCGCCGCCATGAAGGCGAAGGCCTCCTCGATCTTGGCGGCGACGGTCGGCAAGCTGGCCTGGCGCTGAGCCAGCTCGTGCGCGTTCCGCCGGCTGATCTCGATCACCGCCCGCGAGAGCAACCCGTCCCGATCACCGAAGTGCCGATAGGCGGTGGCGCGGGAGACCCCGGCCGCGCGAGCGACGGTCTCGATGTTGACCTCGTCGAGATCTTGTTCCTCGCCGATGCTGCCCAGGTAATCGACCAGGGCGCGGTCCAGTTTGCTGCGCACCGGAGTGGGAGCCTCGACTGCTAAGTCCGTCATCCCCGCCCGCCTCGTGCCGGTGCCGACCCCGCCGCTATCACGAGCAGCCCATCTTTCTCACGTGTCTCCGCCGTCTCATACTGATCTTGTTCCGTCCGCCGGGCTTGGCCAGTTCGCTGCTGCTAGACCCGGTGGTTTTCGCCCAGGCTCACCCGGGTTTGCCTCATTCTATTTCAGCCGTTCGACGTTACGGATCGTTGTCAGCCCGGTGACGAAGCCGGTCGGTGGCGCGGGCGTTCCAAAAGGACCATTCGCGGCGTTTCTTCAGCGGTCTCGGCCCGGTCTCGACGCGCCCGCGGCCCGGTCGCGGCCCGGTCGCGGCCCGGGCGCGCGAGATTCCGCCGATTGGCCAAGAAAGCCCCACGATCGGGGCGATCTCTGGTTCAATGAGCCGAAATCCGAAGAGAGGTCCCGACGGTGAGCGACGACCAAGCATCGGGCAGCCTGCGCGAATCCCGGCGGCTGCAGCGGATTCACACCAGCCGCGAGCAAATCCTCGAGATCGCGGAGGAGATGTTCGCCCAGCACGGCTACGCCAAGACGAGCCTGAAGGAGATCGCTGAGCGCAGCGAGTTCTCAGTGGGCGCGATCTACACCTTCTTCGAGAGCAAGAACGACCTGCTGCACGCGGTGCTGCGTCGGCGCTCGGAGGTGGAGCTGCAGCGGATGGCCGAGCTCGTCGCGACCGCCGGCGAACCGTCGGAGTTGCTGTTGGCCTTAGCCCGGCTGGAGATCGACTACTTCCGCGCCCATCGCGACTGGGCCAGCCTGATGATCGGATTCCTGGTGCCGGGCGGCAGCCCGGACGGCGGCAGCCCGCCCGGCAATTGGTTCTCCAGCGGCTACCGGCGGGCGATGAACATCCAAGCCGAGGTGATCGAGCGCGGACAGGCGGCCGGCACGGTCCGCGACGGCGACCCGCAGGCCCTGGCCCGGCTGTTCTCCGCGCTGATCATCTCCTTCCACCAGATGGACGCTGAGCTCAACCCCACTCCGCTGAACTTCAACCTGGATCAGTTTCTGGGCTTCATCCGGGCGACCTTCGTGCTCACGCCCCTAAGCTCACGGGCCTGAGCCCGGGGCGGGCGTACGGTTGGATCATGGCTGACACCGACAAGTTCCGAGTGGCCGAGCGGTCCCACTTGCTGCCTGAAGAAGAAGCCGTCGGCAGCGACGACGCGTTGAAGCAGGCCGAGATCTTGCTGGAGGACTCCGACGAGCGCACCGCGCACCCGGAGGAGACCGGACACGAGTCGACCCAGACGCCGGACTAGCGGACTAGCGGGCCGGCAGGCGGCTCAGAGTTCTGGGCGAAGCCTGAGCCAGCACAGTCGACTCCCACGGCCGTCGGCTACCGTGTCGGCATGAAGTACCAACGCTCGGTGCTGGCCTACCGCGTGCTCGCGTTCGCCACCGGGGTCGTGCTGCTGACCGGGACGATCACGCTGATCATCCAGAAGGTCGGCGACGTGAACAGCATCAAGACCGGGGTCGGCTTCCTCTGGGTGGGCCACGGCTACCTGTACCTGCTGTACGTCATCGCGACCCTGAACTTGGGCATCAAACTGCGCTGGAGCCTGCCGCGGATGCTGCTCATCGCGCTGGCCGGCACGATCCCGACGATGTCGTTCGTGGCTGAGCACCTCGTGATGCGAGGTATCCGGCAGCGCCAGTTGGCCAGTCAGTCCGCCACCGCGGCCGCCTCGTCGCCGGCGGCCGAGGGCTGGGTCGCCGGTCCGTAGCTGGCGCCGGCCAGCCGAGGGCCGAGCCGTCAGTCGAACAGCCCGAACGCCTGGTCGTAGTCGCGGGACAGGGTGCGGGCCACGCTCACCGAGTCGACCAGCGGGTGCAGGGCGAACGCGGTGACCGCCAGGTCGGAGCGGCGGGTCTGGGCGGCGGCGATGGTCAGCCGCTCCACCGCTTTCAGCTGCAGCATCAGCCCGAGCTGCGCCGGCGCGACCGCCGAGGCCGGCAGCGGGCGCGCGCCGTTGCGGTCGACCACGCAGGGGACCTCGACGACCGCGTGGGCGTCCAGGCCGGCGATGGTGCTCCCGTTGGCGACGTTGAGGATCAGCCGGGCGGGCGTGTCGCCGGCGATCGCGTTCATGACCCCCAGGGCGACCTGCTCGTAGCCGCCGCCAGCGGCGTGCCGGTTCTCGTCCTCGGCGCGGCTCTCGGCCAGGTAGGTCGCCTCCCGGACCTGTAAGGCCCCCTGCCAGAGTTTCCAGGCGTGCTCGGGCCGTTCGGCGCTCTGCCGGTAGAAATCATGCTGCTGGGCGGCGAGGAACTCGCCCCGGGTCCGCTCGGCGCCGGTGATCGCGGCCAGCGCCTCGCGCTGGTAGTAGAAGTAGTACAGGTACTCGTTGGGAATCACGCCGAGCAGGCGCAGCCAATCCACCCCGAACATCCGGGCCTCGTCCAGTCGGCTCAGCCGGGCCGGCTCGGCGAGCAGCCCTGGCAGCAGATCCTGGCCGCGGTGCAGCACCCGGCGCAGCCATCCGAGGTGATTCAATCCGACGTAGTCCAGTTCCACGTCGGACTCGCTCAGCCCCAGCAGCTCGACCACCCGCCGGGCCAGGCCGGTCGGGGTGTCGCAGATGCCGATGACCCGCGGCCCGAGCACCGTCTGCATCGCCTCGGTGATGAGGCCGGCCGGATTGGTGAAGTTGATGACGAAGGCACTCGGGGCCAGACGCTGAACCCGCTCGGCGATGTCGAGCGCGATCGGCACGGTGCGTAAGGCGTAGGCGATTCCACCCGCGCCGGTGGTCTCCTGACCCAGGACGCCGGCGGCCAGCGCGATCCGCTCGTCGGCGACGCGACCCTCCAGCCCGCCGACCCGGATGGCCGAGAAGACGAAATCCGCCCCCGGCAGCGCCTCGTCGAGCACGGTCGTCGGGCGCACCCTGATCCGACTCGGGCCGCACTGGCCGAGCACCTGCGTGATGGCCCGCAGCCGGGCGGGCGAGGTGTCGAACAGGCTGACCTCGTCGATCAGCTCGGAGGCGAGCAGCGCCTGATAGACCAGCGGGACGCGAAACCCGCCGCCGCCCAGAATCGCCAGCTTCATGAGGCGATCCTAGGGCGAGCGGCGCCGAAGGCGGCCCGCGGGCGGTTGGCCGCTAGAGCGATTGCGGTCCGCCGGCCGGCCGGTTGGCCAGCAACGAGCGGGCTTGCTCAGCGAAGCGATGCTCGACCATCACCTCGTACTTGGTCGCGACGACTTGGGTGATGGAGGAGAAGTCTCGGGTGCCGCCGCGGGTCAACGCGGTGAAGCCGAGCTGGCTCCAGATCAGGCCGAACACCGCGCCGAGCAGGACCACCGTGATGACGAAGCCGACTTGGTTTCCCTTGCCGAACAGGGCGAACGCGAGGCCGATGAACAACCCCATCCAGGCCCCGGAGACAGTGCCGGCCGCCGCGGCCCGCTGCCGGGTCAGCCGACCCGTCACCCGCTCGACGGAACGGAGCTCGGTGCCGACGATCACCATGTTCTGCACTTGAAACTCGTTGTCGGACAGGTAGTCGACGACTCGCTGGGCCTCGGCGTAGTCGTCATAGACCCCGAGTGACATCGGGTACTCGAGATTGAGGCCTGGGCCCCCGCCGGGGAGGTTCGATTTGATCGCCATCGGGCAAGCCTGTCACACCGCAGGCGCGACGGCGGTTAGATCCACCCCGGGAACCACATGTGCTGCAGCCACTGGTTGTAGGTGAGCAGGCCGCCGGTGTAGAGCGGCCACATCCAGATGAAGTCGGCGACGACGGCGCCGAGCCAGAGCACCACGACGCCCGTTCGCAGCATTCGGGTGAGCGGTATGCCGCGCACCGCTATCCACTCCCGCAAGCCCACGGTGCGGACCGGCTCGTCCTCGGTCTCAGCCGCCTCGCTTGCGGCCGCGGATCCGACCAGCGCCGGGACCGGATCCTCCGCCGCGCGGGAGAGCAAAGCTCCGACGGCCATGGTCAGGCCGAGCACGAGGTAGGGCATCAACGGCGTCATGTAGAAGAGGAAGCCGGTGCGGCGGATGTCGTGCAGCCACACGCCCCAGCCCGCGATGAAGGCCATGCCGATGAAGCCCGCTCGCCAGTCCCGGGTGGTGATCCACTGCCAGGCCAGCCAGCCCAGCACCGGCAAGATCGCCCAGTACATGATCGGCGTCCCGATCAAGAGGATCTCCCGACTGCACTTGGTGGCGCCGCAGCCAGACAGGTCCGATGAGCTGGGCGCGTAGAAGGAGATCGGACGGCCGAGCACCAACCAGGACCAGGGGTTGGCCTTGTAGTTGTGCGGGGTGTAGAGCGTGCTGTGGAAGATGTAGGCCTGGTGGTGGTAGTCGAGCAGGCTGCGCAGGCTCGAGGGCAGCAGCGCGAACAGCCCGTTGCCGGGGTGGGTGTCGCCCCAGTGCCGGTTCCAGGAGTTCTCGCCGGCGAACCAGCCGATCCAGGTCAGCAGGTAGGTCGCGCCGCCGACCACGCCGAGGGAGAAGAAGGCGCCCAGCCAGGACCGTTTCACGCAGGCCAGCCACGGCGCCTCGACCCCGACCGCCTTCATGGCGCCGCGGTCCCAGAACAGCGAGACCAGCGCGAAGCCGACCCAGAATGACAGCGCGCTCCACTTGACCCCGAACGAGCAGCCGAACATCACGCCGGCGATCAGCCGCCAGGGTCTCGGACCCAGCGCCGGCACCCGTTCGCTTAGGTCGACGCCGGCCTCGTACAGCGAGCCGAGCCGGTCACGCATCTGCTCCCGGTCCAGCACCAAGGCGGCGAACCCGGCCAGGATGAAGGCCTGCAGGAAGATGTCCAGCAGCGCGACGCGGGACATCACCAGTGAGATGCCGTCGAGGCTGAGCAGCACGCCCGCGACCACGCCGAGCAGCACCGATCGGAAGATCCGCATCGCCAGCCGGGTGATGATCACGACGCTCAGGACACCCGCCACCGCCGGCGCCGAGCGCCAGCCGATGGTGTTGTTGCCGAAGAGTTCCGAGGTGATCGCGATCAGCCATTTGCCCAACGCCGGATGGACGATGAACATGTAGTCGCGGTTGTCCTCATAGCCGTACCTCAGCAGCTCCTGGGCCTCGGTGGCGTAGTAGATCTCGTCGAAGACCTTCTCATTGGGGAAACCGAGCGCCCAGAACCGGGTGATGGCGGCCAGCGTGGTGACGGCCAGCGTCCACAGCCAACTGGTGGCGAGCGAGTCCGGATGCCACCGGGTGAGCGAAAGCGGTCGAGTCCGCGCGGTCGCTGCGGTCGGTTCGGTGACCCGTTCGGGCAGCAGCGTCGCGGGGGTCACGGCGACAATCGTATGGTCTTGCACTATGGACGACGACTTGGCGGTTGGGGGCGGCGCGTCCGAGCGTGGGTCCACTGGCCGAGTCGTGCTGGCGGGCGCGCCGTTGGGACGCGCGGCGGACGCCTCGGTCCGGTTGGCTCAGGCGTTGGCCAGCACGCCGGTGGTGGCCGCCGAGGACACCCGGCGGCTGAGCCGGCTGGCCGCGGACCTGGGCGTCACGGTGACCGGGCGGGTGCTGTCCTTTTTCGAGGGCAACGAGGTCGGTCGGGTGCCGCAACTGCTCGAGCACCTGCGGGCCGGGCTGGACGTGCTCGTCATCACCGACGCCGGAATGCCGTCCGTCTCCGATCCGGGCTATCGACTGGTGGCGGCCGCGGTGGCCGAGGGCATCGCCGTCACCGTGCTGCCCGGTCCCTCGGCTGTGACCGCGGCCATCGCGGTGTCGGGGTTGCCGGTCGATCGGTTCTGCTTCGAGGGTTTTCTGCCCCGCAAGAGCGCGGGTCGGCGGGCGCTGCTGCGCGAGCTGGCCAACGAGCAGCGGACGATGGTCTTCTTCGAGTCGCCGCATCGGCTGGCCGAGTCCCTGGCCGACTTCAGCGCGGTGTTCGGCCCCGACCGGAACGCCGCGGTGTGCCGCGAGCTGACCAAGACCTATGAAGAGGTGCGGCGCGGCCCGCTGGCCGAGCTGGCCGAGTGGGCGGCGGGCGAGGTCCGCGGCGAAATAACGCTGGTCGTCGCCGGCGTGCCGGCCGGCGGCGGCCCCGAGCTCAGCGGGCCGAGATTGGCGGCGCTGGTGGCGATCCGGGAGGCGGCCGGCCAGCCGCGCAAGGAGGCCATCGCCGAGGTCGCGTCCGCGTCCGGCGTCGCCAAACGGCTGGTCTTCGACGCGGTAGTGGCCGCTAAATCGGGCTCTTAGCGCTCTCGACGGCCGATCTTCGACCCGAGCCAGACCAGCGGGTCGTACTTGCGGTCGGCGACGCGTTCCTTCATCGGGATGAGGGCGTTGTCGGTGATCTTGATGTGCTCGGGGCAGACCTCGGTGCAGCACTTGGTGATGTTGCAGTACCCGAGCCCGAACTCCTCCTGGGCCTGGTGCTGCCGGTCAGCCGCGTCGAGCGGGTGCATGTCCAGCTCGGCGACCCGCATCAGGAACCGCGGCCCGGCGAAAGCGGTCTTGTTCTCCTCATGATCACGCACCACGTGACAGGTGTCCTGGCACAGGAAGCACTCGATGCACTTGCGGAACTCCTGCGAGCGCTCCACGTCGACTTGCGCCATTCGGTAATCGCCGGGGGCGACGCCGGCCGGCGGGGCGAAGGCCGGCACCTCGCTGGCCTTGACGTAGTTGAACGACACGTCGGTGACCAGGTCCTTGATGACCGGAAACGCGCGCATCGGGGTGACCGTGATGGTCTCGGCCTCGGTGAACGTCGACATCCGGGTCATGCACATCAGCCGGGGACGCCCGTTGATCTCCGCGCTGCACGAACCGCACTTGCCGGCCTTGCAGTTCCAGCGGCACGCGAGGTCACCGGCCTGGGTCGCCTGCAGGCGATGGATGATGTCCAACACGACTTCACCCTCGTTGACCTCCACTGTGTAATCGGTGAGGTCACCGCCCTCGGTGTCCCCGCGCCACACCTGGAAATGCGCGTCGTAGGTCCGGCTGCCACTGGTTGCTGGCCGTTGTTCGCTGCCGGCTCGTTCCTCGCTGCGATCCTCACTCATTTGGATCTCACTCACTTGGATCCTCCTTCGACGGGGACGGAGCGGAGTTCGTCTACGGTCAAGTACTTGGCCAGCTCGTCACGGTCGAAGAGCTCAATCAGGTCCGTGCGCATCGGCGTCATCGGTTGCTCCACCACGTCGACGACCTCGCCGTTCAGCGAGCAGATCAGGTTCTTGCCCCGCCAGGACGGCTCCATCGTCGGGAAGTCGTCGCGGGTATGCCCGCCCCGGCTCTCCTGCCGCAGCAGCGCGGCCCGGGCGATGCACTCGCTGACCAGCAGCATGTTGCGCAGATCCAGCGCCAGATGCCAGCCCGGATTGAACTGCCGGTGCCCTTCCACGCTCAGCTTCTGGGCCCGCGCCTTGAGGCCCTGCAGCCGGGCCAGCGCCTCGCTGATCTCCTCCGCCTTGCGGATGATGCCGACCAGATCGTTCATGGTCTGCTGCAGTTCTTGATGCAGCGTGTAGGGATTCTCGCCGCCGTCGGTCTGGAACGGCGCCAGCGCCGCCTGGGCCGCGTTGTCGAGGTCCGCCTGCGCGATGGCCGGATGCTGGCCAGCGAGGCTGGTCACGTAGGCCGCCGCGCCGAGCCCGGCCCGGCGCCCGAAGACCAGCAGGTCAGACAGCGAGTTGCCGCCGAGCCGATTCGAGCCGTGCATCCCGCCGGCGACTTCGCCGGCCGCGAACAGCCCGGGGACCCGCGCCGCCGCCGCGCTGTCCGGCTCGACCTCGATGCCGCCCATCACGTAGTGGCAGGTGGGACCGACCTCCATCGGCTCTTTCGTGATGTCGACGTCGGCCAGCTCCTTGAACTGGTGGTGCATCGAGGGCAGCCGCTTGAGGATTTCGGCCGGCGACCGGCGTGAGGCGATGTCGAGGAAGACGCCGCCGTGCGGGGTTCCGCGGCCGGCCTTGACCTCGGAGTTGATGGCCCGGGCCACCTCGTCGCGGGGCAGCAGCTCCGGGGGGCGCTTGTTGTGGTCGGGGTCGGTGTACCAGCGATCGCCCTCCTCCTCGGTCTCGGCGTACTGTCCGCGAAACACCGCCGGGACGTAGTCGAACATGAACCGCTTGCCCTCGGAGTTGCGCAACACGCCGCCGTCGCCGCGCACCGACTCGGTGACCAGAATGCCTTTCACCGAAGGCGGCCAGACCATGCCGGTCGGGTGGAACTGGACGAACTCCATATTCAGCAAGGTCGATCCGGCGCGCAGCGCGAGGGCGTCGCCGTCGCCGGTGTACTCCCAAGAATTGGACGTGACCTTGAACGACTTGCCAATCCCGCCGGTCGCGATGACCACCGCCGGGGCGCGGAACAGCACGAAGCGACCGGACTCCCGCCAGTAGCCGAAAGCGCCGGCGATCGCGCCGTCCTCGCCTTGCAGCAACTCGGTGATGGTGCACTCGGCGAAGACTTTCAGCCGCTCGTCGGAGGCAGGGCTTCCCGCGCCGCCGATCGCGGCGCCATCGGCCTGCTGCAGCGAGACGATCTTCTGCTGCAGGGTGCGGATCAGCTCCAGGCCGGTGCGGTCGCCGACGTGGGCCAACCGCGGGTACTCATGACCGCCGAAGTTGCGCTGGCTGATTCGGCCATCTGGGGTCCGGTCGAACAACGCGCCGTAGGTCTCCAGCTCCCAGACCCGCTGAGGGGCCTCGGTCGCGTGCAGCTCGGCCATCCGCCAGTTGTTCAGGAACTTGCCACCGCGCATGGTGTCGCGGTAGTGCACCTGCCAGTTGTCGTGGGGGTTCACGTTGCCCATCGACGCCGCGCAGCCACCCTCGGCCATGACGGTGTGCGCCTTGCCGAACAGCGACTTGCTGATGATCGCGGTCTTCTTGCCCTGCAGCCGGGCCTCGATCGCGGCCCGTAGCCCGGCGCCGCCGGCACCGATCACCACGACGTCGTAGGAG
>JAOPUY010000593.1 GCA_025963265.1 Frankiales bacterium
CTGAAATAAGTCAGTTCCGTTGCGAAGGCTACCGAGCCCGGAAGGATTTCGGGACGAGTGTTCGGTCACCTAGTTGCGCGGGCGTCGCCCAGCGCGGGCCGCCATCAGCTCCGACGCCGTCCCAAGCGCAGCGCGAGGCCGCCGGCGAGCACCAGGAGCGCCGCGAGCACGGTCGGCGTCGTGGTCGGCGAGCCGGTGGCCGGAAGCGCTTGCGCGCTGGCGGCCTGCGGACTGGCCACGACCGGCGCGGCCACCACAGCGGCCTTGACCGCCTCCAGGCCCAGCACGCCGACACAGCTCGGCAGGTCGGCCGCATTGGTCAGATCCAACATCCCATCGGCGCCGCTGGTGGCGGCGAGGTTGTCCAGCCCGTCGAGGCAGCCCGGATCGCTCGGGTCAGAAAGCGCGAGCAAGCCCAGCTCGTCCGAGCCGGCCGTCTTGGCCTGCAGGGTCAGGTGAGCGGTGATCGTCTGGCCGTGCTTGAGGCCGCTGATGTCCCAGAGCCGTTCCTGGCTCAGATCGATGTCGTCGGACTGGCCGGGATCGGAGGCCGCGGTGGTGAAGACGTGGCTCAGCGAGCCGCGCGCGGCAGCCGACAGGGCGATCGAGCGTTCGGACGGGTGGCTGGCGGCCTGCTGGTCAAGACGGGCTTGCCGCGCCTGGCTGAGCGAGCTGCCGCCCAATCCCGCCAGCGCGAAGCCGCTGACGCTTCCCGAGCTGACGTCCCCGGAGCCGCTGCCTGATTCGGTGCTGAACAAGTCGTTCGGATCGATCTCCTTGCCGTCGAAGCCGGTGATCGCGAAATGGGCGTTCTCCAGGCCGAGATCGCCGAAGCCGAGGCCGGTCATGTCGGCGCCGTCATTGCGGACTGAGACCGTGACCTGGGTGGACTGGCCGATCGCGAGCTTGCTGACCGTCTTGGACTCGGTCACGACCAACTTGGGCGTCGGGATGAAGGTGACCTGCTGGGTGATCGCGTTGTTCGACGGGTTGGCGTCAACGATCGTCGGATCGGTCGGCTGCGCCGAGACGGACAGCGTCACCGTCTGACCCAACACCGCCGCGCCGGTGACGTCGAGCGGGATCAAGAGATCGGCCGGAGTGCGCAGCGAGATCGCGCCGATCAAGCAGGCCAGCCGTCCGGGCGTCGCGGTCACCGGCGTGCAGATCGGATCAGAGTCCGCGTCGAAATTGAGGATGCCGACCTCGTCCACGGCCAGCTCGGGCGGCAGATCCACGAAGAGCGTCGTGCCGGGCGCGCCGTTGGCGGCGTTGGCCACTGAGACCTCGACGTAGCCCGTGCCGCCCAGCGGCAACCCGACCTGGTTCGTCTGGCCGCTGCCCGCGGCGAGACTGACCGCCAGATCGGGGCTGTTGACCGCCAGCACCACGGTGGCGGCGGGGACGCTGCTGCCGCCCGGGAAGGAGCTGTCGCTGAAGGACAGGGTGGCGGCCGGCGCGGCGGTGGCCGACGCCGTCCCGACCGGGGTGGCCAGATAGCTCACGCTGTGGGTGCTTCCGGCGGTCCCGTCAGCCAACGGCACCGTGATCGTGCTCGCCGCGGCGACGGTGGGCTGGCTGACGCCGTCCACCTCGGCTGAGCCGGGGACGAAGGCCAACAGCGGCCCGGGAGTCGCGGCCACGGACGCGGCCGTGTAGGCGAGATCGCTGGTGACGGTGTACGTGATCCGCGAGGAGTGCGTCGCGCTGACCGAGGCGGGCGTGGCCGAGCCGGAGATCGCCGGCCCAGTCGCCGCCGAGGCGGGAGCAGCGAAAATCGCGGCGGTCATCGCGAGTCCAGTGGCGACGGCGACAGCGGTGGCGGTGGTCGTGCGGAGACGACGTGGACGCAGGGCAGAACGGGGCACGAGATCTCCGATTAGGGATTGGCTGAGAGGCGTTGCCGGACCTTACCGCAGCCATCTGACCATTCGGATCCGACCGTCCGGTTGCCTGCGCAGCCGGTGCGTCACACAGCCGGAGGCATTACCCAGACGGCAGATCGGCAAGCGCGAAGCCCGCGCTGATGATCATCCGGCGCAGCAACGGCAGCGACAGCCCGACCACGTTGTGGTGATCGCCGGACACCCCTTCGACAAACCAGCCACCCAGGCCGTCCAAGGTGAACCCGCCGGCGACTTGCAGCGGCTCGCCGGTGGCGACGTAGGCCTCGACCTCCGCATCGGAGGGATCGCCGAACCGCACCTCGGTGCTGGCCACCTCAGTGTGCGCGGCGCTCACCTGGGAGTCGGCCACCACGAGCAGGCTGTGCCCAGTGTGCAGGACGCCCCCGCCGCCCCGCATCGTCCGCCAACGCTCTACCGCCTGCGCCGCGTCGACCGGTTTCCCCATGGGCTGTCCGCGAAACTCCAACAACGAGTCGCAGCCGAGAACGAGCGCGTCGCCTTCGATCTCGGCCGCCACCGCGGCCGCTTTGGCCAGCGCCAAGCCGTAAGTCAACGAGACGACGTCAGGGCCGGTCACCGTGCTCTCGTCCACCCCCGAGACGATGACCTCCGGGCTCACCCCGGCGGCCAACAGCGTCCGGTGGCGGGCGGGGGAGGCCGAGGCCAGCACGAATCGCACCGGCTCAGCCTAGGTGGCCTCGCCGGCCCTTCCCGCCCCGGGCATTAGGGTCACACCGTGACTTCCCCGGTTGGCGTCCCCCAGGCGCGCGCGGACATCGGAGTGATCGGCGGCTCGGGCCTTTACTCGCTGCTCGACGAGGCGGTCGAGGTGTCGATCAGCACGCCCTGGGGCGAGCCGAGCGCCCCGTTGACCGTGGGGACGCTGGCCGGCCGGCGGGTCGCCTTTCTGCCGCGGCACGGGGTCGACCATCGCTTCCCGCCGCACCGCGTCCCCTATCGGGCCAACCTCTGGGCCTTGCGCGCGGTCGGCGTCACCCAGGTCCTCACCGCGTCGGCCGTCGGCTCGCTGAAGCCCGAGCTCGGCCCGGGAACGCTGCTCTGCCCCGATCAGATCATCGACCGGACCTGGGGTCGTCCGCACACCTTCAACGACGCCGATCGCGGCGTGGCGCACGTGTCGTTCGCCGATCCCTACTCAGCCCGCGGCCGCGCCGCCGCGCAACGCGGAGCCATCGCGTCAGGCATCCCATTGGTCGGCGACGGCACGTTGATCGTCATCAACGGCCCCCGATTCTCCAGCCGGGCCGAGTCCCTGGACTACCAACGCACCGGAGCCAGCGT
>JAOPUY010000026.1 GCA_025963265.1 Frankiales bacterium
TCGTGGAGCACTTCGGCGGGCTGCAGAAGGTGCTCGCGGCCACGGTCGACGAACTGCAGAACGTAGAGGGGGTCGGCGACGCGCGGGCCCGCACTATCCGCGAGGCGTTGTCCCGGCTCGCCGACGCGTCGATCATCGAGCGCTATTCCTGATCGATCCGGGCTCGATCCAGGTTCGATGACCAACGCGTCCGACGCGGTTGGTCAGCCCGCCATCGTGAAGGTGGCCGCGGTCCCCTGCCGTCCGGCCAGGAAGGCCAACACGGTGTAGGTCCCGGGCGGCACTCGCTGTCGGATGCCCGCGCAAGCCGGCTGGGACGACAATCCCGACCACTGGATTTCCCGCCGTATCGGCTTGCCGACCGGCAGCGTCACCTTGCTCGTCCCGGGCTGGACCTCGCAGTCGTGGCTCCCCCAGACGCGCGCGCTGCCGGCATAGACCCGCAGCTCGATCTGCTTGTCGGCGAGGTCGGTGATGCAGGGTCGCGGGCCGAGGTCGGTGACGATGAGCGAGAGCACCGGGGTGCTGTTGACCGGGTAGCTCTTGGCATCGGAGGCGGCGGCGATCTTCAGCTGCTTGCTCGTGCAGTTCACCAACGGTGCGGCCGCGCTGCTCGTGGCCTCGGTGGTGCTGCTGGAGCGGCTGGAGGGGCTCTGGCTCGGACTGGTCGTCGCGGCGGGCGGCGGGGCGGTGCTCGACCGGCTGGCGGTGGAGGCCGCTGATGCTGCTGGCTGGCTGCCCCCCGAACTGGAGTTAACCAGGGCAAAAACGCTCAAGGCAATTAGCAGCAGGGCAGCCAGCAATAACATCCGTCGCCGCCAATAGACGGATGCCGAGTGACCACCAACTGGATGCAGCATCATGGACAACGCTAGTGGAGCGGCGCGGCGGCCCTGCGGAGGCTGCGCCGTGTGCCGCTCAGGATGGTCGGCGGCCCGCCAGTCAGGCCGGGCGAGAGGGGCAAAATGAGCACGGCAAGCCGGAGAGCGGTTCAGTCGCCCCCGAGGATCAAGCCAGCTGACCCGCCGCTGGCGCCGGCCCTGATCGCCTGGTTCGCCGACAATGCGCGTGACCTGCCCTGGCGGCGCGCGGGGGCCTCGCCCTGGGCCGTGCTGGTCAGCGAGGTGATGCTGCAGCAGACGCCGGTCAAGCGCGTCCTACCGGCGTATGAGGCCTGGCTCGATCGTTGGCCCACGGCGGCGGCGCTGGCCCTCGACGCGCCCGGCGAGGCCGTGCGGATGTGGGGCAAGCTGGGCTACCCGGGGCGGGCGCTGCGCTTGCACGCCTGCGCGGTTGTCTTGACTGAGCGACACGGCGGCGAGTTGCCCCGTGATTTGCCGGCGCTGCTCGCGCTGCCCGGGGTGGGCGACTACACGGCGCGGGCGATCCAGGCCTTCGCCTACGGCACCCGGGCTGCGGTGGTGGACACCAATGTGCGTCGGGTGCTAGCCCGAGCCGTGGGCGGCCAGGGTCAGGCCGGTCCGCCCGCGGCGGCCCGCGACCTGGCCTCGATGGAGGCCGTGCTGCCGGCCGAGCACGCTGCGGCCGCCCGCTTCTGCGCCGCGATCATGGAGCTCGGCGCGCTGGTCTGCACGGCGACCGCTCCGAGCTGCTCCGCCTGCCCGATCAGCGATCACTGCGCCTGGCGGTTGGCCGGTTCGCCGCGCTACACCGGTCCGCTCGCACGGGCTCAGGCCTTCGCCGGCACGGATCGCCAGGTGCGCGGATTGCTCATGGACGTGCTTCGAGGCGCTGAGCACCCGGTCGCCCAGGCGGCGCTGGACGTGGTGTGGCCCGAGACGATCCAGCGGCAACGCGCGCAGGACTCGCTGATCGCGGACGGCCTGATCGACCCACTGCCCGACGGCCGCTTCGCCCTGCCCGGGTTCACCGCTCCCGGCGTTGCCGCGTCCAGCTAGCTGATTCGCGTCGCAAAACTCCGCTGGAGCGCGGCAAAAGCGCCAGCACGAGTGGGACCAAGCGCCACCGAGAAAACGCAGGAAGGGCCGCCCCCGTCTACCGGGAGCGGCCCTTCCTGTTTAGCGGACTACATGTACTTTTGTCGGCTTACGACTTACTTGTTGAGATCCACCACGTTCGAGATCTCCTCGGCCGGGGCTTCCAGCAACACGGCTGGCTTGCTCTCGCCGCGGAAGGTGAACTGCTCCTTGCCGTCGACCTCTTCGGTGTCGACGACCACGATCTGGCCGGCCAACAACTCGCCGTAGAGGATCTTCTCCGACAACGCGTCCTCGATCTCACGCTGGATCGTCCGACGCAACGGCCGGGCGCCCAGGGTGGGGTCGTAGCCCTTCTTGGCCAGCAAAGCCTTGGCCGCGGACGTGAGCTCCAAGCCCATGTCCTTGTTCTTCAGCTGCTGGTCAACCCGCGCGGTCATCAAGTCGACGATCTCGACGATCTCGTCCGGGGTGAGCTGGTGGAAGACGATGATGTCGTCGATCCGGTTCAGGAACTCAGGCCGGAAGTGCTGCTTGAGCTCGTCGTTGACCTTCTGCTTCATCCGCTCGTAGCCCGAGGCCTCGTTGTTCGAGCCCGCGAAGCCGAGGTTGCCGACCGACTTGGACGCGTCGCGCGTGCCCAGGTTCGTGGTCAGGATCAACACCGTGTTCTTGAAGTCCACGATGCGGCCCTGGCCATCGGTCAGCCGACCGTCCTCGAGCACCTGCAGCAGCGTGTTGAAGACATCCGGGTGAGCCTTCTCGACCTCGTCGAACAGCACCACCGAGAACGGCTTGCGCCGCACCTTCTCGGTGAGCTGACCACCCTCGTCATAACCCACGTAGCCCGGAGGCGCACCGACCAGGCGCGACACCGTGTACCGGTCGTGGAATTCCGACATGTCGAGCTGGATCAAGGCGTCGGCGTCGCCGAACAGGAATTCGGCCAACGTCTTCGAAAGCTCGGTCTTACCGACACCGGACGGGCCGGCGAAGATGAACGAGCCGCCGGGACGCTTCGGGTCCTTGAGGCCGGCCCGTGTCCGACGAATCGCCTGAGATACCGCCTTGATCGCCTGTTCCTGCCCGATGACGCGCTTGTGCAGCTCGTCTTCCATGCGCAGCAACCGAGCGGTCTCTTCCTCGGTGAGCTTGAATACCGGGATGCCGGTCCAGTTCGCGAGGACCTCGGCGATCTGTTCGTCGTCCACTT
>JAOPUY010000028.1 GCA_025963265.1 Frankiales bacterium
ACCTCGGCGCAGTTGGGCAGGTCGTCCAGGCGGGCCAGGATGGTGGCCAGGCCGTCGTTGGGGCTGATACCGGCGGCGGCCAACTGGTCGCCGTACTGGGCGAACGCGTCGGCGAAGAATGCCCGCACCGCGTGCCCGAAGATGATCGGGTCGGACACCTTCATCATGGTCGCCTTGAGGTGCACCGAGAACAGCACGTCCTCCTGCTTGGCCCGCTCGATCTGGGCGGCCAGGAACTCATGCAGCGCGGCGACGTGCAGCACGGTGGCGTCGACGATCTCACCGGCCAGCACCGGCACCGACTCGCGCAGGACGCTGGCGCTGCCGTCGGCGCCGAGAAACTCGATCTTCAAGGTGTCCGCGGACGCGATCACGGCGGACTTCTCCGACGAGCGGAAGTCGCCGCCGTCCATGTGGGCGACGTTCGTCTTGGAGTCGGGGCTCCAGACGCCCATCCGGTGCGGGTGCTTGCGGGCGTACTGCTTGACCGAGGCGGGCGCGCGGCGGTCGGAGTTGCCCTGCCGCAGCACCGGGTTGACCGCGCTGCCCTGCGCGGTGCTGTAGCGGGCCCGCACCTCGCGCTCGGCGTCGGTCTGGGGGTCGTCGGGGTAGTCCGGCAGGTCATAGCCCTGGGACTGCAGTTCGGTGATCGCGGCTTTGAGCTGGGCGGCCGAGGCGGAGATGTTCGGCAGCTTGATGATGTTGGCCTCGGGGGTCTCGGCCAAGTCGCCCAGCTCGGCCAGATCGTCGCTCTGCCGCTGGGCAGCGGTGAGCCGTTCTGGGAACAGGGCGATGATGCGCCCGGCGAGGGAGATGTCGCGCGTCTCGACCTCGACGCCGGCCGTCGAGGCGAAGGCCTCGATGATCGGCAGGAAGGAGTAGGTCGCCAGCAGCGGCGCTTCGTCGGTGTAGGTGTAGATGATCTTGGCCATAACTACGCAAACCCCTGTTGTCCGGCGGTGAGAATCCCTTGACATCAAGATACCCGATCGGGTTGGGACGTCCCCGGACGCTGTCCGTCAGGCGGTCGGGCCAATCGTCCAGGGGTCGATGAGATCGAGTCCGGCGTGGGCGAAGTCGCCGAGGTTGCGAGTGGCGAGGCTCGCGTCGTTCTGGCGGCAGATGGCGGCAATGGCCGCGTCAAACGCCGAGATCGGGGCGCCCTGCTTCGTTCGGGCGGCGACGATCGCCGCGTAGTGCCCGCCGCTTTCGACGTCGAAGGCCAGCACGTAACCGGCGAAGGTCACTCCTGCGGCCATCCCGGCTTCACGGCGTCCTGCGGGGTTCGCCGAAAAACAGCTTCAGAGTTGGCCGGCGAGTCGGTCGAGGATGCGAGCGACGGGCTCAGCCCGCGCCTGTCGGTAGCCGGTGCCGGCCCAGAGATTGATGCGCTGATCGTCGTGGGCCGCGGCGGCGGCCTGGCGGATCGGGCTCGTCAGGTGGTGGATGGCCGGATAGCCGGCGGGCGCCACGTCGGCGTAGCGGGTCGTGAAGTGGTTGCGCAACGCGCGAGCGGGCCGTCCGGTGAACGCCCGGGTCACGATCGTCTGGTTGAAGTCCGGATCGGACAACGCGTCGCGATGCGCGGCCGACGCGCCGCTCTCGGCGGCCCGGAGCAGGACCGTGCCCACCAGGACGGCCTCGGCGCCGGCAGCCATCACCGCGGCGACGTCGGTGGCATCGCCGACGCCGCCAGCGCCGATCAACGGGGTCGAAACGTCCGCCTTGATCTGACGGATCAGTTCCGGCAGCGATGCTGTCTGAGGCGGCGACTGCGGAGTGAAGGTGCCGGAGTGTCCCCCAGCCGCCGAGGACTGGACGGCGAGCAGATCGACGCCGGCGGCGGCCGCTTGGCGAGCCTCGGCCGCCGAGGTCACCGTTTGGACGGTGATCGTGCCGACCCGCTTCAGCGCGGCGATAACCCCCTCGGCCGGGATGCCGAACGTAAAGCTGACGATTGGGACGGGATCGGCCAGCAGCAGATCGATCTTCTCCGTCCAGTGGTCCTCGTCCTGGCGAAGCCCGATCTCGCTGAGGTCGATTCCGTAGACATCCGCCTCCGGCTGCAGCGCCCGGGCGTAGGCGTTGAAGGCGTCCCTCGAGATCGGAACCGGGTTCGGGGCAAAGAGGTTCACGCCGAATGCGAACCCAGCGCCCCGCACCGCGGCCAACTGCTCCGCCACCAGCTCGGGGGCCTTGTAGCCGGCGGCGAGGAAGCCCAGGCTGCCGGCCCGGCCCGCCGCAATCACTAAATCGGTCGTGGTCGGGCCGCCAGCCATCGGCGCGGCGAACACCCGGTTGCTGATTCCGAGCTCGGTCAGCAGCGAACCCATCGGGCTGACTGCTGCGTCCATTCCGGCGTTCACGGCTAGCGGTTCATCTCCTCCGAGACGTCCCACAGCCGCTCGGCCGCACTCGGGTCCAGGGCGAACGCGGCGACGCCCGCCGCGTCGGTTCCGGCCGCCTTCGGATCCTCGACCACCGCCTGCTGGCAGTTCTCGAAATACCGCCCGCCGATCCCGTCCAGCAGGTCGGAGGTGGCGACGAACGCGCTGGTGGCCGCCCCTTGTTGCAAGGTCTTGAACGTGTACCGACCCGAGGCCCGCAGTTCATCCAGCAGCCCCGGCGGGTAGTGGCGGGCCAGGTTGGAGTCCGCGATCGCGCCCGGGTGCAGCGCGTTGGTGAAGATGCCGTCTTCGGCCCAGCGGCGGGTGGCCTCGACCGCGAACAGCACATTGGCCGTCTTGGACTGGGCGTAAGCCAGCGCCGGGTCGTAGGCCCGCTCGGCGAAGTCGATGTCATCGAAGACGACCGGCGAGTTCAGGTGGGCCCGCGAGCTGACCGAGACCACTCGGGCGCCTTGCGCGGCGCGCAGCGCGGGCAGCAGTCCCACCGCCAGCCGGAAGTGGCCGAGATGGTTGGTCGCGAACTGCATCTCATGGCCCTCGGGGCTGAACCGCAGCTCGGGGACGGCCATGACCCCGGCGTTGTTGACCAGAATGTGCAGCGGTCCGCTGAAGTCGGCGACGAGCCGGTCGACCGAGCCGCGGTCCATCAGATCCAGCTGGGCGATCGGCACGTCGCTGTTGCCGGTGGTGGCGCGGATGTCGGCCGCGGTGCGCTCGGCGGCGGCGGTGTCGCGGGCCGCGAGGGTGACCTGGGCGCCGGCCGCGGCGAGTGCCCGGGCCGTCTCGATGCCGATCCCGCTCGCCGCGCCGGTGACGAGCGCCCGTCGACCGCTCAGGTCCAGACCCGCGACCACCTCCAGGGCGGTGCTGTCAAAGTCGAAGTCCGAGGTGACGCGTGTGGTCATGAGTCCTTCTCTCGTGGCTCTCGTGGCTCTCGTGGGTTGACCGCGTGGATCACGGGGCCGAGTTCGGCCGCGATCGCGGCGGCGGCGGCCAGGTCGCCTACTTCCCGGGCCCGCCAGTATTTGACCTTCAAGTCCAGGTAGGTGGCGCGGTTCTGCAGGTCGGCCTGCTCGGCCGCCAACTTGTCGGCATGGGCCTGGAACAAGGCCTTCTGCTCGCCTGCCGCGACGTCGCCGCGGGCGTGCTGGCGCAGGTAGGCCCGCATGTCCTCGATGCTCAGACCGACGGCCCGCAGGTTGGACAACGTCTCCAGCTGCGAGACCTCGACCGGCTGATACCGGCGGTGCCCACTCGACGGATCCCGAGCCACCGGAGCGACCAAGCCGATGCGCTCCCAGTACCGCAGGGTGCTTTCCGGCAACCCGCAACGCTCGGCCGCAGCGGCGATAGTCAGATCTTCCGGCACTCCTCCAGTATGGGGAACTTGAAGCGCTTCAAGTCAACTCGCGGACCGGCCGGCGGCGGGTTAGCCCGCGCGGACCTCGTCGATCGTGACGTAGCGTCTGCTGGCGGCCGACTGCCGCAGGGCGGCGCAGACGTAGACACTCTGCAAGGCGTCCTGGCCCGAGACGAGGGTGTGCGAACGGCGCGCCGGGTCGGCCAAAGTCTGGGCCAGGTCGTCGAAGACGTTGATCGGCGGACGCTCGGGGACATCAACGGCGGAGACGCCTGATTCGGTGGCAGTAACAGCGGCAATGACGGCGGCGGCGTCAGCAGCGGTGACGATGTCGACTTCAGCGCCGGACACCGTCGCGCTGCCGTCGCCGCCGTGGACCTGGGCCCGCTTGAGGGTGCCGCCACCGCCGTACCGGCCGGCCGGCAGGTCGCTGCGGAACGTCGTCGTGGCGGTGAAGGTGGCCAGCGAGCCGTTGCGGAAACGCAGCACCGCACTCGCCGCGTCCTCGGCCGGGATCTGGTGGGCGAAGGTTCCTGAAAGCGCGAACACCCCCTCGACCTCGCCCTGGTACCAGAGCAGGTGGTCCACGGCGTGCACGCCCTGGTTGAGCACGCAGCCGCCGCCGCTCTCGGCCCGCGCACGCCACCCGCCGTCGCTGTCGTAGTACGACTGGTCTCGGTAGGTCTTGTTCACGTAGTCGCCCTGTATGAGCGAGCCCAGGCGGCCTTGCGCGATGGCGCGATAGACCTGGTACGCGCCGGCGAGGTAGCGGGTGTCGAATTCGACCACCAGCCGCACCCCCGCGCGCTCGGCGGTCGAGAGCATCTCGCGGCCGTCGGCGACGGAGACCGCGGTCGGCTTGCTGACGATGACGTGTTTGCCCGCGCGGGCCGCGGCGACGGCGATCGCGGTGTGCGCCTCGGTGCCGGAGTAGACCCCGACCACGTCCACATCCGGGCGAGCGAGCAGGGCGGCAAGGTCCGTCGTGGCCTGGCAACCCTGACGGGCGGCGACTTCGGCCGCACGCCCGGCGTCGCGTCCGCACACGGCGACCAGGGTCGCCCCCGGCGCCTCCGACACCATCCGGCACCGCGATTCGCCGAACGCGGTTCCGACGATGGCGACTCTCACGCCGGCACCTCGTGGGCGGCGATGTAATCCCAGTCGATGACCCAGCCCACTCCCGGCTCCGAGCTCACGCGCACCCGACCCGCCGAGTCGATCGGGTCCTCGAGCTCAGCCAGCCACGGCGTGCGGGCGGCGTGATCGACCAGCGGGTGCAGCAATCCGCGTTCGTAGTACCGGCCCGGGATCTGCATCGCCCCGAGGACCTGGATCGTCGGCGCGCCGCCGTGGTGGATCTCGATCGAGAGCCCGTTCGCCTCGGCCAGGTGGATGGTCTTCATCAGCGGGGTGATTCCTCCGACGTCGAGGACGCCGGCGCGCAGGATGTCGCAGGCGCCGGCCCGGATCCACTCGGCGCGGGTCCAGATTTGGCCGCCGGCCGTCTCCGGTCCGACGATGTCGATCTCGACCTGATCGGTGAGCCACTGGTAGGAGCTGACACTGGCCTCCCGCATGGGCTCCTCGATCCAGAGGTAGCCCAACTCGTGCGCGGCCTGGGCCAGCCGCTTCGCCTCCTGCCGGCTGTACTGGTGGTAGGGGTCGAGCATCAGGTCCATGTCGGGGCCGACCCGCTCGCGGACCGCGGCGCACACGGCAATGTCGCGTTCGACCGAGGGCGCGTCCGCTGAAGGCGGCATCCTCGTGTGGATCTTGAAGGCGGGATACCCCTCCTCCTGGCAGCGCTGCGCGAAGTCGGCGTAGTCCTCGGGGGTGTTCAGGCCGCCGGGTCGGTCGACGTCGCCGCACATCGTGCTGGCGTAGGC
>JAOPUY010000041.1 GCA_025963265.1 Frankiales bacterium
CGGTGCTGGCCGTGGTCGGCGACCATCTGGCCGACTGGCCGCGCGGCGGCTTCGTCGGGGTCGACGTGTTCTTTGTGATCAGCGGCTATCTGATCACCGGACTGCTGCTGCGCGAGCACGAGCGAACCGGCACCATCTCCTACACCCGGTTCTACGCCCGCCGGGTCAAGCGAATCCTGCCCGCCTCGGTGCTGGTGCTGGTCTGCACCGCGGTGGCCGCGCGGTTCCTGCTCAGCAGCACTCGCTTCGCCGAGACGCTGCGGGACGAGGTGTGGGCTTTCTGCTTCGCCGCCAATTGGCATTTCGCAGCGGTCGGAACCGACTACTTCGAGCAGGGGCGGCCGCCCTCGGCCGTGCAGCACTTCTGGTCGTTGGCGGTCGAGGAGCAGTTCTACGTCGTCTGGCCGATGCTGCTGCTCGCGTTGCTGCTGGTGTTCTCGCGGTTCGCGCACCCGCGCTGGCTGCTCGGCGCGGTGGTCGTCGCGATCGTCGTGGCCTCCTTCGGCTGGGCGCTGCGGCAGAGCGCGGTCGCGCCGGACTCGGCCTACTTCTCGACGTTCACCCGGACCTGGGAACTGGGGGTAGGGGCCGGGGTGGCGGTGCTGGGAGTCAGAATCCGCTCGGCCGCGGTGCGCATGGCTGGCGCCTGGATCGGCCTGGCCGGCATCGGAGTCTCGCTGTTCGTGGTGCCGTCGGCCGAAGGCTTCCCCGCTCCGTGGGCCGCGCTGCCGGTGCTGTCGACCGCGCTGGTGCTCGGCCTGGGCGCGGGCGTGCCGCTGTGGCCGCTGACCAACCCGGCCAGCCGCTATCTCGGCGACATCTCGTACTCGCTGTATCTGTGGCACTTCCCGGTGGTCGTGCTGCTGCTGGCGGTGCTGCCCGGTGGGACGGCCGCCTACTACCTGGGCGCCGGTGGGCTGATGCTCGCCCTGTCGGTGGCGTCCTATCACCTGGTCGAGAATCCGACGCGGCGCTCGGCCTGGCTGGCCGGCGGCTTCCATCCTCGCCGGGTTCCGCGCCGGCTGCTGATCCAGCTGACGGCGGTCGCCGCGGTCGTGACCACGGTGACGGTCGGCCTTACCGTGCAGGCGCCGCGCACCTCGACGTCGGCCGCCGAGGCGTCAGCGATCAGCAAGTTGCAGGCCGTGCCCGAGGCGTGTCTGGGGGCGGCGGCGATGGATCCGGCCAAGACCTGCTCGCCGACGGCCTTGGGCGACGAGCTGCTGCCGAGCGTGGACGGCAGCGAGGATGACACCGGCGACGCCTTCGACTGCTGGACGAACCCGGACGAGAAGTTGCAGTCGTGCAGCTACGGCTCGACCGACCCCTCCGCGTTGCGGGTGGCGATCGTGGGAGACAGCCACGCCGCCATGTTGCTGCCCGGGTTGAAAGCGCAACTGGCCGGCAAGAACTGGCGGTTGGACACCTACCTGGGCTGGGGGTGCCTGTGGATGCCGTCCGGAACGGTGCCGCATTGCGACGCCGCGATGGCCCAGATCCAGCACCGGCTGCTGACCGGCCCGAAGTACGACCTGGTGGTGACCACCGGCGCCCGCCAGAAGTCCATTGCCGACAAGGCGAAAGTGTCGACGCTGATGGCTCAGGCCTGGGCGCCGGTGGCCGCGCGCGGGACCAAGATCGCCGTCGTCGGCGATAACCCCGGCGTGCCGGCCAGCACACTGCAGTGCCTGAGCCGACTCGGATTCTCGCCGTCCGACAGTGACTGCGCGACGCCGCGGTCGACGGCGCTCGCGGTGGTCGACCCGCTGGTGAAGGCGGCCGGAATGGTGCCCGGCGCCTCGTTGATCGACCTCACCGCCTTCTACTGCGACACTCAGCGCTGCCCGGCGGTGATCGGCCACGTGGTCACCTACCGAGACACCGTGGGCCACTTGACCGCGACCTACAGCCGGACGCTGGGTCCGTACCTCGTCGCGGCCCTGGCCAAACTGCTCCCAGCTCGCTAGCTACCGAGCTACCTGTCGAGCCGAGGCTCCGTAGCCGCACCGTGATTCAGCGGCGTTGCTCGATCGGCTTGTCGGACTTTCCCACGTTGGCCTCGAGCCAATCGATGAGCGGGTTCATCGCCCGCCACGCCTTGACGATCTCGGCCTTGGCCTTCTTGGTGGCCAGCCAGTCGGGGAAGCCGACGTCGCGGTGCAGGGTCAGCGACTTGTGCCGCAGCAGCTCCGCTCGCGGATGGTCCTTGTCGAAGCCGCTGGGGACTCGAGTCAGCTGGTGACCGCCCACCTCGAGTTTGGCCTTGCGAGCAAAGGTGATCGCGTCCTGCAGACTCAGCGCGGGAATGTCGTCGTCGACCGCCCGGCGATAGCGCGCCACCTGGTCTGAGGCCATCTCGAAGTAACCGCCGCCGATGAACAGCCCCGCGGCCGAGATGTGGAAGTAGCGCTGCGACTCGCCGAAGTACACCCCCTGATGAGTCTTGTACGGCGTCTTGTCTTTCGCGAACCGCACGTCTCGATACGGACGAAAGAACTTGCCGACGCCGAACTCCGGAGTCAATTCCGTGACCAGCTCTTCGATGGGCGCCTTGACCGACTCGTCGTAGACCGACTTGTGAGCGGCCCACCAGGATTTCGAGTTGTCCGCCTCCAAGTCCTCGTAGAAGTCCAATGCCGCGAAGGGAATGCCGGTGAAGCTCATGGGTCGAGCCTAGCGAGCCGTCACGGGCCGAGCGGACTCAGCAGCGCGTCATCGGTCCACACGTCGGCGTACCCCGGCGCCAGCGTCACCCGAGTGCCCGGTGGGGCGTCCAAGAACTCAGCCACCAGGGGGCAGCGCTCTATGAGATGAAAGCCGTGCACGGGCTGGAAGTAGTCCCGGTCCCCGTCCTCCGGGCCCTCACCCGTCCACCAGTACCAGCCCGAAGCTCCCTGCCTGGGCCGGCACCTCATTCCGTAAACGGGCCAACTCCACTCACCCATAACCAGAGATGCTGACGCGCCGGCCATCGCCATCTTCGTGTCCATCCGTTTCTTACCTCCGCTCAGTCGCCATCGGCGATTTTGAAGTGGAGGAAAACGTATGGCGTGCCTCTGACAGTCCGGGGGAGAGCCGGAATCGATCCGGCTGACTACTCGGTTCCGTACCGAATGCGCCCGACGTTGTCGAGAATCAGGCGCCGCCGGCTGCGGTCAGGCCCAACTCAGGGACCAGGCTGGCGTGCACCCGCAACTCGTTGACCGTCCCGGCGCCGGTGTCGAGCGTCCGCTGCAGGCCGTCGGCGGCCCAGCCCGCCGCGCGGTAGAACTCGAGCGAGGCGGTGTCGGCCGCCGGCACCCACGCGACCAACCGCCTGGTGCCGGCCTCAAGGCCGAGGTCGGCCACGGCGGCCAGCATCCGCGAACCGTGCCCGCGTCGTCCCCAGCGCGGCTCGACCAACAACGCGGTGACGGCCCAGGTGTGCTCGGGGTGCGGGTCGTCGTCCTGGGTGTCGGCGTCCGGCCCGAAGGCGACGAAGCCGACCCGCGACTCGCCCTCCCAAGCCAGTAGCACGTGGTGCTGCAGCGAGGGCGGCGCCACGATGGCGGCCCGCCAACCGTCGGTCATCGCGACCGGCTCGAGGTTGTCCAGAATGGCCTGCGGCAACACGTTGGTATAGGCCAGCTGCCAGGTCTGGATCTGGATCCGCGCGATCTCCTCGGCGTCGCCGGGAAAGGCCGGTCGCACACTCACATCTGCCACCCGCTCAGCCTACGGATCGGCCGATCAGCTGCCGACCGACTCCCGCCGACGCTTGCGCACGTGCAGGACGACCGCGACGACGACCAGGAGCACGAGCACTGCGATCGGAGCCCACGTCAGGTACTGCTCGACCCGGTGCAGCGCGGAGGCGAAGGCGTAGCCCAGCAGCACGCAGCCGGTGGCCCAGATCAGGCCGCCGATGGCGTTCCAGAGCAGAAAGGTGCGATACGGCATCCCGCTCATGCCGGCGATTGACGGCATCAACGCCCGCAACAGCGCGGTGAGCCGGCCGAAGAAGACCGCCTTGCCGCCGTGGCGGTGCAAGAACTTGTCGGCGACTTGCCAGCGCGGCTCGCCCACCCATTGGCCGAGCCGAGACCGCCGGAAGCCCGGCCCGAACTTCCGCCCGAATTCGAAGCCGACCGAATCACCGGCGATCGCCGCGACCACCGCCAGCGGGATCATGATCCAGAGGCTGAGCACCTGCTCGTGGCAGAAGTAGCCGGCGACGAGCAAGGCGGTCTCGCCGGGCAACACCATGCCGACCAGGATCGCGGCCTCGGCGAAGGCGAGCAGGGCCGCGATCACGTACAGCCAAGAGCCGGCATGCTCGCCGATGTTCTTCAGGAGTTCGGTCACGCGGCGCATCGTCCCATGGGTTTGCTGTGCGGACGCTGGGCGCACTCGGACGAAGTGTCGGGCCATCGTGATCGAATGAGCCCATGACCGACCGCGTGACGCTGACGGCCCGCACCGACCGCGTGACGCTGACGGCCCGCGCCGCCCGCCGAATCGCGCTGGCCGCCCAGGGTTTCGGCCTGCCCCGACCGACCGGGCCGGTGACCGCCCGGCAAATCCGCCGGACGGTGGACGGCATGGGCATCTTGCAGCTGGACTCGGTCAACGTGCTCTCGCGCTCGCACTACCTGCCGGTCTTCTCGCGGTTGGGGCCTTATCCGCGCGAGGTGCTCGACCGCCTCACCGGTCACACCGCCGGCAAGCTGCAGCGCGAGTACGTCGAATATTGGGCCCATGAGGCCTCGCTGATCCCGCTCAGCACCCATCCTTTGCTGCGCTGGCGGATGGAGCGGGCCGCTGAGGACGCGTGGGGCTCGGTGCGAAAGCTGGCCGCCGAGCAGCCGCACCTCATCGAGGACGTCCGGGCGCTGGTGCGCGCGCGCGGCCCGATCCGCAGCAATGAGACCAGCGCGGAGCGCGCCCCGAAGAAGCCGGGGGAGATGTGGAACTGGCACGAGGGCAAGGTCGCGCTGGAATTCCTGTTCTACGCCGGCGAGGTCGGCGCGGCTCGGCGGGTCAACTTCGAGCGTGATTACGACCTCATCGAGCGGGTGCTGCCGCCAGCACTCCTGGCCCAGCCCACCCCGACGCCGGACGACGCGCAGCGCGAACTCCTCCGGATCGCCGCCCGGGCCTACGGCATCGCGACCGAGCCCGACCTGGGCGACTACTTCCGGCTGCCGCGGGCCGAGTCCAAGCTCCGGGTGGCTGAGCTGGTCGAGCTGGGCGAGCTGATCCCGGCCGACGTGCGCGGTTGGACGGCGCCGGCCTACCTCTGGTCCGAGGCCCGACGGCCGCGGGTGCTGCAGGCCAACGCGCTGTTGAGCCCGTTCGACCCGCTCATCTGGTTCCGCGACCGCGCGTTGCGGCTGTTCGGCTTTCACTACCGGATCGAGATCTACACCCCGGCCGTGCAGCGCAAGCACGGCTACTACGTGCTGCCGTTCCTGCTCGGCGAGGACTTGGTCGCCCGAGTCGACCTCAAAGCCGACCGGCAGTCCTCGACCCTGCTCGTGCAGTCGGCCTGGCTCGAGCCGGGCTTCGACCAAGGCCACGTGGCGGAAAACCTGGCGGTGGCCCTGGCCGAGCTCGGCGGCTGGCTCGGGCTCGACGGCGTCCAGGTGATGCCGCGGGGCGACCTCAGCGCCGCCCTCGCCGCCCGCCTGCCCTAGCCAGCAGCGGGACTAGCTGGCTAGACGCTCGCCAGCCGCGCGCTGAATGGTGACGTCGCCTCGTCCGGTGCGAGCCCGGATGGTGAAGGGCGGCGCCCCGTCGGACGGCGCGCTGTCCTCGAGCGGCATCTCGGTCCGCAGCTCGCCGTGTCCGGTCACCACGTCGAGGCGGGCGTGCCGGCCGGGCGGCAACCCGACCGTGAACGAGCCGGC
>JAOPUY010000072.1 GCA_025963265.1 Frankiales bacterium
CGGTGCCAGCCGCCGCCGCCCGGCAGGTCGTCGGCGGAGCGGCTGGCCCGCCGCCCGAGCAGCGCCGCGCACCAAGCCACCACAAAACCTGAATGGGGGGCGGGCGAGGGCTCGACGTACTCGGTCACGAGCACGGTGCCACCGTCGCCGATCGGGGCCACCGGAGTGTCGGTCGGGCACCGTTCGGCCGGGAAGCGGGTGCCGGCCAGGGCGCTCAGCACGCGCCCGGCGGCGTCCACCGTGGACCGTTCGACGCTGGGGCCGAAGACGCGGGCGACGAGGTCGGGTCCCGGCTGCCTTCGGCGCAGGCGGTACACGTCGACGTCCAACTCGCTGTGCAGAAGCAGCGGCTGGCCCAGGAGATCGGCCACCGCCTCGGCCACGGTCGCGGCCTCGGTCACCACGGGACGAACCTGCACCCCATCAGAATCCCACGCCGGGGAACGGCGAGCACAGCCGGTTTGGGCGGTTCCGGGCGGTGGCGCTCGACCCGGCCCGGCGTCGGCCGGGAGATCCGTCGGTGCGTCGTGGTCGCCCCGCAGCGCGGCGGGGACCGACCGCCGCTAGGATGAGGGTGCACCGCCCGCGCGAGGCTAGCCGCTGCTCGACTTGCGACGACATCCCGCGCGGTGGTCGACCAGCTCAGCGACTGACGGCTGAGGAACCGAAGCGGGCGATCCGCCGGCCCTCGCGGTGTCTCGCAGAGTTTGGTGGGGCCGATGGCTTCTCGGAGCAGTCGGCCCAGGCTTTCCTGGCGATCATCCGTCGCCAGACCGCGCGTATCTGTGCGGGATTTTGCCAGGCCACCGAGCAGGGCGTTCAGAGGAGGAGTCTGTGGCTCGAACCGGCCGGCGCCCGATGGGCGCTCGCCATACTGCTTCGCCGAAGCAGCGACGTGTGCGCACCCCGGAGGACGTCATGTCCCTGCTCGCTCGCGCCGTGCGTGAGGTGGAAGCAGCGGTCGAAGGTCGCCGGGTGACCTCCGCGGTGCGCACGAAGTTTCAGGTGATCGCGCTGCTCGTGCGCGACGAGCACGCCCGAGTCCAGGGCGATCACACCAGCAGCCAGGCCAGCCGAGCCGAGCAGCTCAAGCGCCTGGACGGAATCGCGACAATCCTCGCCAAGACCGCCGTCCGCGACCCTGCCCTTCTCGCGCTGCTGGCCGAGGACGCCGTCGTCTCCGACGCGGCCCGGGCGCTCAGGCGAGACATGCTGCGGACGGTGGGCATCGAACCCGCGCCCGAGCAGCCGGCGCCGACGGAGCCGACGGCTTCCCCAGCCGGCGCCGAGCGTCGGGTGGTGCCGCAGTCGGTCGTTTCTCGAAAACTGGCTAACCCGTTTCTCGCCCCCGACTTCTCCGCCGTCCGGCCGAAGTCGGTCGGTCCGCGCCGCCTAGCCGGTTGGGAACTGCTCGGCCCGCTCCTGAGCTCGTTTGAACGGGCTGAGGGCGGCGCCCCGGCCTGCATGACCCTGCCGGCCCCGTCCCCGGTGCGGGTGCCCGGGAACCGGAAGCTGATGCCCCACCAGGCGCAACTGGTCGCGGCGGCCGCGGCCGGTCACCGGACGTTCCTGCTCGCCGACGAGCCAGGCCTGGGCAAGACCGCTCAGGCGCTGTTGGCCGCGGAGGTGGCGAACGCCTACCCGTTGCTGGTGATCGTGCCGAGCGTCGTGAAAACGAACTGGGTCCGTGAGGCGGGCCTGTGGACGCCGAACCGGCGCTCCACCGTGGTCAACGGCAACGGCGACACGGTCGACGGCTTCGCCGACATCGTGGTGGTCAACTACGAGGTGCTCGACCGCCACGTGGGCTGGTTCGGGGAGTTCGGGTTCCGCGGCATGGTCGTCGACGAGGCGCACTTCATCAAGAACAAGACCTCCCAACGGTCCCAGCATGTCCTCGACCTCTCCGAGCGCATCCGGTCGCGCACGCCGCGCCCGTTGCTGATGGCCCTCACCGGCACGCCGCTGATCAACGACATCGAGGACTTCCGGGCGATCTGGCAGTTTCTCGGTTGGATCGACGAGGCCGAACCGCGCGCCGAGCTGATGGACGCCCTCGAGAAGACCGGTTTGACCCCCGCCGACCCGGGGTTCTACTCGGCCGCCCGGCAGTGTGTGATCGATCTCGGCATCGTCCGTCGACGCAAGGTCGATGTGGCGGCCGATATCCCCGCCCGCCGCACCGCGGACCTGCCGGTCGAGCTCGACGAGAAGCTCGGCCGCTCGATCCGGGCCGCTGAGCGCGACCTCGCGGGCCGGCTGGTGTCTCGCTATGAGACCGCGTTGGCGAACCGTCGATCCGGTGCCGCTGAGGCCGCTGACGGCATTGATCACGAGCTGGTGCGCAAGGTGGCCCGGACGGAGCAGAAGGACACAAGCACCACCAAGGCCGGCGAGAACGTGTTCAGCATGATGCGACGTATCGGCCAGGCCAAGGCCGGCCTCGCCGCCGACTACGCGGCGCAGCTCGCACGAAGCGCAGGCAAGGTCGTCTTCTTCGCCAAGCACATCGACGTTTTGGACGTCGCCGAGGAGGCTTTCGCCAAGCAGGGGATCCGTTTCTCCTCGATCCGGGGCGATCAGACGCCGACATCGCGGCAGAAGAACATCGACAGCTTCGTCAACGATCCCGACGTCGCCATCGCCGTCTGCTCGCTGACGGCGGCCGGAGTCGGCCTCAATCTGCAGGTCGCCTCCAACATCGTGCTGGCCGAGCTGTCCTGGACCGACGCGGAACAGACGCAGGCCATCGACCGCAGCCACCGCATCGGTCAAACCGAACCCGTCACCGCCTGGCGCATCATCGCCGCCCGGACCATCGACAGCCGGATCGCCGAGCTGATCGACAGTAAGGCGGGGCTGGCCGCCCGGGCGCTGGACGGCTCGGATGAGCAGGTGTGGTCCTCAGCCGACGTGCAGCTCGAGGCGCTGGTCGCGTTGTTGACCGACGCGTTGTCGGCTCGCCCGCCGGAAGAGAATGGCTCTTAAGCACTCGCTGACCCGGGGCAGGAGCGCGCGCCCAGCGCGCGGCGGTTAGCGCTGACTCGCGTAGGTCTCGCCCCAGCTGCGCAACGCGCGCAGCACGGGCGTGATCGCCGCGCCGGCGTCGGTGAGGAGGTACTCCTCGCGTGGCGGGTGCTCGCTGTAGCGGCGGCGGAGGATGAGGCCGGCCTGCTCGAGCTCCCGCAGCCGGGTGGTCAGCGTCTCGCGGGGGGCGCCGGTGTTGGCGCGGATGTCATTGAAGCGGTGCACGTCAAAGCTCAGTTCACGCAAGATCAGCAGTGACCAGCGGTCGCCGACGACGTCGAGCGCGTCGGCGATCGGACACACGCGGGGCTGGGCCTTACCAGTCGGTTCGTTATTCAGACTCACTGTGCTAGCGTAGCTCACACCTCAGTAGGTCTGAATATCGAACCGATAGGGATTCTTCTGTGTCTGAGACGAGAACGCAGCGCCAGGTCCATCCGAGCGTCCTGTTGGTCATCCTGTGCACAGCGGCGTTCATGAGCACCTTGGACGTGTTCATCGTCAACGTCGGGTTGCGCTCGATCGGGACCGATGTGCACGACGCCTCGTTGGCCGACCTGAGCTGGGTCCTCAACGCCTACGCCATCGTGTTCTCCGCGCTGCTGGTGCCGGCGGGGCGATTGGGTGACCGGTCCGGCAACAAGCGAGCCTTTCTGATCGGGCTCGCGCTGTTCACGCTGGGCAGCCTCGGCTGCTCCCTGTCCGGCGACCTGTGGCTGATCGTCGGCCTGCGTTGCGTGCAGGCTGTGGGGGCAGCCGCGCTCATCCCCACCAGTCTTGGGTTGATCCTCACCGCCATGCCCGTTGAGCGGCGCGCGCTCTCGGTGCGGATTTGGGCCGTCACCGGATCGCTCGGCGCGGCCGCCGGGCCGGCCATCGGCGGTCTGTTGGTGCAGGTGTCGTGGCGATGGATCTTCCTGCTCAACGTCCCGATCGGCGTGGCCGCATTCGTGGCCGCCGCGCTGCTGGTCCCGGGTGTGCGCCACGGAACCGAGACACGGGTGCCGGACCTGCTCGGCGGAGTCCTGCTGATGGCCGCCGTCGCCGCGCTCGCCCTGGCGCTGGTTCAGGGACCGGGCTGGGGGTGGGCCTCCGGGCGCACGCTTGCCGCCTTCGCCCTCGCGGTGCTGGCGACGCTCGCGTTCGTGGCCCGTTCATCGCGGGTCGCGTCGCCGGTGATCGACCTGGGCCTGTTCCGGAATCCGGTCTTCGCCTGGGCCAACATCGCCATGGTCCTGCTCTCCATTTCTTTTGGCGCGCAGTTACTCGGGCTCGTGTTCTGGCTGCAAGAGGGCTGGGGCTGGTCGGCGGTGCGAACCGGCCTCGGCATCGCGCCCGGCCCGGTGATGGTGTCCTTGACCGGCCTGGGGTTGCGCCGCTGGATCGCCAGGCTGCCGGCCAACGTCGCCGCGGCGATCGGCGCGCTGCTGATGGGCGGCGGCGGAGTGCTCATCGGCGCCAGCCTCACCGCTCACGGCCGCTACGCGTCGGAGATTCTGCCCGGATGGCTGGTCATCGGCACCGGAGTCGGGTTGGCGATGCCCACCATCATCGGCGCCGCCAGCAGCGGACTGGCCGCCCATCAGACCTCGACCGGCAGCGCCGTCGTGCAGATGGGACGGCAGATCGGCTCCGTGCTTGGCGTCGCACTACTCGTGGTCGTCATCGGTTCGAGCACTATCACCGTCGACAAACTCCACCGATTCGTCGACGCGTGGTGGTGGGCCGGCTTGTTCGCATTGCTCGGTCTGGTCAGCGTGCTGTCGATGCGACCACGCCGTCCCGACTCGGTCGCCACCGCCAGCAGCCAGGTGGCTGAGCCGGCGATCTAAACCGAGCTAGGACCACGACGACCCGGGAGCAGGCGAACCGGACGGGTCAGTGCTTAGGACACCGGTTGCTTGGCGCTCTGGCGGTTGGCGATCCGCGCGAGGAGCTCCAGCAGCAACGCCCGCTGCTCGGGGTCGACGCCTTCCAGCGCGCGGGACTCGGCGGCGTCTCGGGCGGCCGCGAATTTGGCGTGGGCGCGCTGGCCGGCCGGAGTGATGCGCGGGATACGCACCCGGCGGTCACTGGGGTCCACCGTGCGGACGACCAGCTCCTGTTGCACCAGTCGATCCAGAACGGCGATCAACGTGGTCTTGTCGACGCAGATCATCCGGCTTAGTTCCAGCTGGGTGCGCTGCGCGCCGTCGTCGAGCGCGGCGAGCACCAGCCAATCGCGCACGTCATTGAGGCCCAACTCGACCGCCGCGCGATCAAGGTCGACGACCATCCGGTCGGCGGCAGCGTGCAACAGCAGCGTGAGATCGGCTGACCACAGCGGTTCGAAGCAGTCAGACTTCGCCACTTCTGTCACAGCCGGTTGGCGGGCGCCCATGTCGCGGATAGTACGGCCGAAACAGCGATCAGACAAGACCGGATTAGTGGCCATCGGATCGTCTTGACTCGGACGATCTGAGTTCGTAACGTACTGACTGGCCTCTGAGTGGGCTGCCCCGATCGTTGGAAAAGGACACCGCTATGAGCACAACCCAGACCGATCCGTACACCGCCGCCGATCCGCGTCGTTGGGTGGCGTTGGGCGTCATCGCCGTCGCCCAGTTGATGGTGGTGCTCGACGCCAGCATCGTGAACATCGCGTTGCCCTCGGCCCAGCGTTCGCTGCACATCTCCGACGCCAACCGGCAGTGGGTGGTGACCGCCTACGCGCTGGCCTTCGGCGGACTATTGCTCCTCGGCGGCCGCGTGGCCGACTTCATCGGACGCAAACGTGCTTTCGTCATCGGCCTAATCGGCTTCGGTGTGGCGTCG
>JAOPUY010000149.1 GCA_025963265.1 Frankiales bacterium
GACCGTGACCTGACCCTCGCCGCCGATGTTGAACAGCCCGACCCGGAACGCCAGCGAGATGCCGAGCCCCACGCAGATCAGCGGCGTCGCGGTGTAGACCGTGGTCGCCAGCGGGGTCAGGGCCTGGGTGAGCGTCGCGTGCTGGTGGCTGTCATAGATGGAGCCGGCGAACAAGGCGGCGTAGGCCTGGCGGATCGCTGTCCACGCGTCGGCGAAGAAGCTTTGCGGCGAGCTGAAGAAGTAGCCGAGGTCGGTCCGCACCTGGTCGTTGGCGATGGCGATCAGCAGAGCGCCGACCACCAACGCCATCAGCACCGACAGCAGGTTCACGGCGACCGTGTCCTGATGCCGGCTCAGTGATCGCCAGGCCGAAGACCGCGGCGTGTGGCCGGGTTCGGGCTCGAGCGCCGGGGCGAGCGCCGGGCTCTGGTCGACGCTCATGACGCGATCGACCGTTCGGCCGGCGTGACGCCGGCCATCAGGAGGCCGGCCGTCTCCCGACTGGCCCCGCTGCCGAACGCGCCGATGATCTGGCCCCGATAAAGGACGGCGACGCGGTCGGCCAGGCCCAGCACCTCATCCAGCTCGGTCGAGACGATGATGACGGCCGCGCCGCGGTCGCGTTCGGCGATGATGCGTTGGTGGATGAACGTCCGGGCGCCGACGTCGACGCCGCGGGTGGGCTGGGACACGATCAGGATCTCCAATGGCCGCGACATCTCCCGCGCGATCACGACCTTCTGCTGGTTGCCGCCGGACAGCGTGCCCAGCGTCGCGCTGGCATCGCTGGCCCGGATGTCGAACTCGGCGATCTGGCGAGTCGCGTTGGCGCTGATCTCCGCCGGTTGCAACAAGGAACGCCGGCTGAAGGGCGTTCGGTGATATCGGTCGAGGATGAGGTTCTCCGCGATGGAGAATCCGCCGATGACCCCGTCTCGGTGTCGATCCTCCGGGACGTAACCCACGCCCGAGTCCAGAATCATGCGCGTGGAGTGGCCGAGCAACTCCTCGGCGCCGAAGGTGACGGTGCCCGCTTGCGGGTCGCGCAAGCCGAGCAGGGCCTCGACCAGCTCCTCCTGGCCGTTGCCTTGCACGCCGGCGATGCCGAGGATCTCACCGGCCCGCACGTCGAGGCTGACGCCGTTGACGCTGAGGTGGTCGCGGTCATCGCGCACCACCAGATCGCGCACTCGCAGCACGACCTGACGCGGATCGGCCGGGGCCTTGGCCACCTCGAGGTCGATCTCCCGGCCGACCATCAAGCTGGCCAGCTCGGCCTCGCTGGATTGCGGGGAGGCTGAGCCGACGACCTGCCCGCGGCGGATCACGGTGATTCGGTCCGCGCACTCGCGGACCTCGCGCAGCTTGTGGGTGATGAAGACAATCGAAGTGCCGTTCTCTTTGAGCTCGCGCATGACTCGGATCAGGTCGTCGATCTCCTGCGGCGTCAGCACCGCGGTCGGCTCGTCGAGAATGAGCACTTTGGCCTTGCGGGCCAAGGCTTTGAGGATCTCCACTCGTTGTTGGACGCCGACCGGCAAGTCGCCGACCAAGGCGTCCGGGTCGACATCGAGGCCGTAGCGCTCAGACAGCGCCTGCACTTGTCGGCGAGCCTGTCGCTTGGAGAGCCGGCCGAAGGGGCCGCTGCACCACTCATCGCCCAGCATGATGTTCTCGGCCACGGTGAAGACCGGGACGAGCATGAAGTGCTGATGCACCATGCCGATGCCGGCCGCGATGGCGTTGGCCGGGCTCAACAGCTCGACCGGCTGACCGTCGACTAGCAACTGTCCCGCGTCGGGTTGCAGCAGCCCGTAGAGGATGTTCATCAGCGTCGACTTGCCGGCGCCGTTCTCCCCCAGCAGCGCATGGATCTCACCCGGCCGGATGGTCAGGTCGATCCGGTCGTTAGCGACCAGGTCACCGAACCGCTTGGTGATGCCCCTCAGTTTCAGATCCATGCCTGCCATACGATGGTCTCCGACTTCTAGCGGGGGCGGGAGGCGGTGTCTGAGACACCGCCTCCCGCGGCTACACGATCGTTACTGGGCGACCTTGGGCTGACCCGGCGAGGTGATCTTGATCTTGCCCGAGATGATGTCCTTGCTGACCTGATCCAGCTCGGACTGCATGGTGGCGCTGACCTTGCTCGCGTAATCGTGGTAGGGCGAGAGGCCGGTGCCGCCGTTGGCCAGCGTCCCGAGGTAGTCGGTGGCCGAGAACGTCCCACCGCCGGCGGCCTGCTCGACCGTGTCCTTGACCGCTCCCGTGACGTTCTTGGCCACGGTGGTCAGGAAGACGCTGGAGTACTGCGGCGTGGTGATGAAGCCGTCGCTATCCACCCAGATGACCGACACCTTGCCGTTGCTGGCCGCGGCCGCGGCCGCGGCGCCCAGACCAGCGCCGCCGGCGACCTGGAAGATGATGTCCGCGCCCTGCTGGATGAAGTTCTTCGTCAGCTGCTGGCCCTTGGCCTGATCGGTGAAACCACCGGCGAAGCTGCCGTTCTGAGTCTTCTCATCCCACCCCAGCACCTGGACGTGGGTGCCCTTGACCTGGTTGTAGTACTGCGCGCCCTCCCAGAAGCCGTCCATGTGACTGGTGACGGCGTCGAACTTCAGGCCGCCGAAGGTGGCGATCTTGCCGGTGGTCGTGGTGCCGGCGGCGAGGTAGCCGGCCAGGAAGCTCGACTGGGCGACGTTGAACTGCAGGCCCTTGATGTTGGTGCCGTTGCCCGGTCCGTCGATGATGGCGAAGTCCTGGTTCGGGTCCTTCTTGGCGGCGTCGCTGGTGGCGGTCGCCATCAGGCTGCCGACCGTGACGATGAGCTTGCAGCCCTTGCCCTCCAGCGCGGTGATGTTGGGGGCGTAGTCCGACTCGGACTTGGATTGGACGTAGGAGACGACCGCCTTGCCATCGCTCTGCGCGGCTTGCATGCCAGCCCAAGCGGCGGCGTTGAACGAGCGGTCGTCGATCCCGCCGGTGTCGGTCACCATGCAGGCGGTGATCTTGCTTGCTCCGGCCGCGGTCGTCGATCCCGCGCCCGACGTGCTGCCCGCCGCCGTGCTAGTCGGCTTGGAGCTGCAGGCGGTGAGCACGGTCGCGGCCGCCAGTAGCACCGCGATAGGGGTCACAATCCCTTTACGTACCATGATGGTTCTCCTTCATTCCTCTGTGTTGAGGGTTCGCCACGGCCGCGGCCACTGGCTGCTGCGCGGGTAGATGAGACCTACGGTTTGGGTGGCGTCGACGCTGACGTGGTGCGTGCCGTCGGCCGAGCGGGGCCGACGTCGAGGTGGAGCGCGAGCTTGCTGGGTCCCCTTCGGCCTAAGCGATGCTGGTCGAGCGGATTCGGTCTCGTTTTGGAGCGATGCCCGATGGCGCCGTTGCGGCGGCAGCCTCGAGGTACTCGCTCAAGATGCGACGCATGTCGACGCTGGCCTTGTCGCCCCGAGTGTGGAATTCGGCGCGGACGTCGAGCGGCAACCGCGGGTCGGCGATCTGCTCCAGGATCGCCAAATCCTCGGCGAGGACTTGGGCCGAGAAATCCAGTTGGGCCTGCAAGCCCTCGGGATCGAGGGCGGGCCAGGCGACCAGCACGTACGCCGTCGAGCGGCTCGCGGACTGGGGCTGGATCGTCAGGGACGCCGCCTCCATCGCCCCGCCGTCGAAGCTTGTGCTGAGTTCGACGGTGTACGGCGCGGTGTAGACGTAGTTGGCCTCCCGCACCTGGTCGGCCGCGGCGCCCATCGTCACCGGGCTCAGCGGGGTCTGATGGATCAACCGCGAGGTCCAGCCGGCCCGGGAGGTGAGGTAGTTGTCGGCGGTGACCGGGGTCGTGACCCCGAAGGTGCGCGCGTGCAGGTAGGAGAAGTGAGCGACGTCGAGGAAGTTGTCCACCAGCACCCCGGCCGAGACCGGGGTGCTGCGGGCGATGACCCCGATCGCGAGGTCCTCGCGCTCCAGGCTGAGCACTCGGGGCAGGCCGGCGATCGGCTGCTCCGGCGCCAGCCAGATCAGCCCGTAGCGCCGGGTGACCCCCCAGGCCGGGGTGATCCGAGCCGTCGGCAGCCGCTCGGTGTCGCCGAGCACGGGGATCGCCACGCAGCGCCCGACGTCGGCGCCGTCCAGGTCGAACCGGTACCCGTGATAGGGGCATTCCAACGTGCCCTCGACGACCCGGCCGCCGGACAGCGGCGCCCGCCGGTGCGGGCAGCGGTCGGGAAAGGCGCGCAGGCCAGACGCACTGGCCACGATGACCCAGCGCTCGCCGAGCAGCTCGACCGGCAACGGCGCCGGACCGAGATCGGCCTCACGGGCCACCGGATGCCAGGCTTGGCGCAGCAGCGGCTCATCGTTGGCCAACATGACCTCGCGCAGATCGGTCCGGCCGGGCGGGAAACTCTCGGTCACGGGGCGACGCTCGCTCGCCGTAGTGGGGGGGTGCGTTGCGCGCGTACCGCCTCGGGCCGGCGCCCGCGGGCCGTCTCGTCGGGTCCGACGATCGAATGCTCGGCGGCCAGATCGGCCAAGATGCGCCGGTACTGGATCGTCATCCGATCGGCCGGGGCATGGATCTCGGTGGCCGGCTCGAGCGGGAAGTCAGCCCGCACGGCCTGCAGCAGCGCCTTGTCCTCGCTTTGGACGAGCCGGTCGATATCGGTCAGGACCTTCTGCTTAGCCAGGTCGGGATTGTCGTTGCGAGCGACGAACTGGCAGAACAGTGTGGTGTAGTCATCGATTGGGGTCGCGGTCTTGAACAGCACGTGGATCAGTCCGTTGGCGTGATACTCCAGCGCTCCGCGGAAGACGAACGGGTTGACCAACTCGCCGCGAGTCGTGCGCGTGGTCAGCCCCTCAGCGATGCCGGTGTTCGCGCGCATGTTCGCGTCGATCGTGACCGTGTAGGTGGCCGAGAAGCTCAGCGACTCGCCGTCGCGCTGCACCTCGACGTTGGCCAGCCGAGGGTCGGCCGAGGAACCGACGCTGTTGCGGTGCACCCAGGCCACGTGGCTGACGTCGAGGGCGTTGTCGGTGATCCGCGGCGCGGAGGCGTTCCACACCTCCATCAGCTCGTGCACCAGGGTGAAGTCCGGGTCCTCGGCCTCGGCCAGCGTCGGGACGTTCGTGCGCGGCAGGCCGACGCAGATCCAGACCAGGCCGTAGCGCTCCTCGCAGAGCACCGCCTGAACCTGAGCCCGCGGCGGGATGGCCAGACCCGGGTCGTTGCTGGGAATCTCCACGCAGGCGCCTGAGGAGTCGAACTGCCAACCGTGGTAGGGGCAGGTGAGGCAGCCGTCGGTGATCCAGCCCTGGGACAGCCGCGCGGCCCGGTGCGGGCACTCGTCGACCGCGGCGCTCGGCGCGGCGCCCTCGGCCGAACGCCAGACCACGAAGTCCTCGCCCAGCAGTCGAGCCGCGACCGGCTCGGCCGACAGGTCCTTGGAGTAGATCACCGGGTACCAGTACTCGCGCAGGGCCGGAATTTCACTGACTAACATGCGTTATCCCTCGAAGTCGTC
>JAOPUY010000275.1 GCA_025963265.1 Frankiales bacterium
ACGCCGGTGTCAAGATCGAGGTCGGGCATTCGGCGTCCGAGCAGCGGATGACCCTCGCCGAGGTCGTAGTGGATGTCCAGACCGAACATCATCGCGGCCAGGCGGCGCCGCGACTCGTCGGTCATCAAGAACTCGGCGATCGTGTCCCGCAGCGCCTCTGTGCGCTCGTCCGGGCGGCGGAGCGCGACGTGGGCCATGGTGGTGCGCAGCACGCGGGCCGCGACCGGGTGCCGTTCGGCGTGATATGTGTCCAGCAGGCTCTCCGGCGACGTCTGGTTAACCACCTGGGCCAGCTTCCAGCCCAGGTTCACCGCGTCTTGAACGCCGGTCTGCAGGCCCTGCCCGCCGTCCGGGGAATGCACGTGCGCGGCGTCACCGGCCAGCAGCACCCGTCGGTCCCGGTAGGCCGCGGCCTGCCGGGTCATATCGGTGAAGCGGGAAATCCAGGCCGGGCTGTGCACCCCGTAGTCGGTGCCGTAGACCGCGATGAGCGCCTCGCTGAGATCGAGCAGGGTGGGTTCGCCGCTGGCTCCGACGTGCGCTTCGGTCACCATGACCCGTACCGGCCCGCTGTCGGCGTAGACCACCTCACCGTCGCGGATCTCGTAGTCCACCCGGCCGAGGGCGTGCAGGCCGAGGGCATCGCGGCGGGTGCCCCATTCGGCTGCCTCGGCCAACTCGACCTCGGCGATCAGGCTGCTCACAGTCGGATCCCAGCCGGGGAAGTCGATGCCGGCGGCCTTTCGCACCACGCTGCGTCCGCCGTCGCAGCCGATGAGATAGCCGGCCCGCAGCGATCGGCCGTCGGACAGCTTGACGTCGACGCCCGCGTCGTCCTGGGCGAAGCCGGTCACCTCAAGGCCGCGACAGATCGGCACGGCCAGCTCCTCGACCCAGTCGGCCAGGAGGCGCTCGATGTGGTTCTGCCAGAGTCCGAGGGAGTAGGGATGCCGGGTCGGAAAATCGCTGATGTCCAATGGGACTCCGGCGAACTGCCCGACCTGGGCCAGCTGACCTGCCGCGAGGAACCGCTCGGCGATCCCGCGCTGATCCAGGATCTCAATGGTGCGAGAGTGCAATCCGCCGGCGCGCGAACCGGCCAGCTCCGCGCTGGCGCGCCGCTCGATGATGGCCACGTCCACCCCGGCCAACGCCAACTCGCCGGCCAACATCAGCCCGGTCGGACCGCCGCCGGCGATCACCACCGAGTGCGACGTCGCGTGGAACGCCCCGACGGACGTCAACCGGTCGCACTCGAGCTCGCCGGGACCAGACGGTCGGCGCTGTCGCGCAGGGACGCCGGGAACAGGTCCACGTAGCGGCGGGCGGCGCGGTAGGACGCCTCGATCGTCTGATCCGGCGACGCGCCGGCTCGAGCCAACCGGTCAGCCGCGCGGAAGGCGACAAACGCCCCCAGCGTCAGCGGTGGCTGCTCGCGTCCTTCGCGGTCCCCGCGCCGGGCGTGGACGAGTGGGTAGCGGGTCAGATCGGAGCGGCGCAAGTCTCCCCGCTCCAAAGCCCGCGCGACGATTCGATTGCTCGGCAGGCGCTGGGAGTGGCGAAGCTCGTGCGTATCGACCACGTCTGGCTCCTGGGCGCATTCCTCAAGCAATTGCAGGGCATCAACCACGGTAATCATCGTGAGTCCTTCCAGGCGATGAGTAAAGGTTGCCCCGCTGCGAGGTCAGGTGCATCCTGGCCAGCGTCCGATTGCCGCCCCGGCTAGTTGGGATGGCGCAGTTACCGCTAGCCGGGGTGCGGATATGACGATGGCCGCAACGACAACGGTGGCGGTCACGACGAGACTCAACATCGCCAAGACTAGGGGTCAGCTATGACACTTCACAGCGCGGGCCGAGTTTCCGTCGGCCGGGTCGTGATCGTGGGCGCTTCCCTGGTCGGGCTGTCGACCGCGATCGCCCTCGGCCGCCGGGGGCTGGCGGTGACGGTGTTGGAACGAAGCCAGAGCACGGCCTACCAGGGCGGTGGCGGCCTCGGCGTCGACTTGGCGCTGCTGGCCGCGGTCACCGGCCTTTCCGGGCACCCCCCGGTCTGCCAGGGGATCGATCGGGCCACCACCGCCTGGCCGCTGCTGGTGGACTGGCTGGAGCAGCAGTCCGGTTCGGTCGCCGGCCTCGAAGTGGTGCGGGCGGCCGAGGTCGTCGAGGTCGGACCGGGGTGGGTGCGCACCGCCGACGGTCGCCAGTTTGACGGCGATCTGGTCATCGGGGCCGACGGCGGCCGTTCCACCGTCCGGCGCTGGGTGGTGCCCGAGCGGCCGGACGCCGTCTACGCCGGATACCTGCTGTGGCGGGCCATGGTGGCCGAGCGCGACCTGCCGCCCGACGTGGTCCAGCTCGACCCCGACGAGCCGTCGCGGGAGTATTACTCCGGGCCCTACCGCCTGGTCACCTACCCCGTGCCCGGCGCCGACGGGTCGGCGGTCGCCGGGCGACGTCGGCTCAATCTGGTGTGGTATGACCCAGCCCGCTCCGAACTGCTCACCGGCCGAGGCCTGCTCGAAGGGACCACGGTGCGCGGCTCGCTGGCCGCGGACGACTTGTCCGGTGAGTTGCGCGAGGAGCTGCAGGTCGTGGCCGAGCAGCGGTGGCCCTCGCCGTGGCGGGAGGCCTTCGAGGAGGCCCTGCGCCGCGCGGCGGTCTTCGCCACCCCAGTGGTCCAGTACCGGCCGCTTCGGCTGGTCCGCGGCCCGGTCGCCATCGTCGGCGACGCCGCGCACGCCGCCTCGCCGATGGTGGGCGGCGGGTTCCGACAAGGCCTGCTGGATGCCGCCGCGCTGGCCCACGCCTTCGACCAGCGCGACACCCCAGACCTGGCCGATCTCCTGCGGCGGTACGAGCAAGGACGCCTAAGCGCCGCGCGAGCCCACGTCGAACGCAG
>JAOPUY010000190.1 GCA_025963265.1 Frankiales bacterium
GAGATCGAGGCGGCGACAACCATCGTCGCGGCAGAGCTGCGGGCTTACCTCGAGCACCACCAGGCGATGGCCGTCGCTCCCACCGTCACCGCGCTGCGGGCCCGGGCCGCTCAGGTCGTCGACGGCGAGCTGCTCCGACTGGATCACCGGCTGCCCGGTCTTGACCCCGAGGTGCGCGCCGAGCTGGCCTCGGCCGTCCGTCGCGCGGTGGACAAGGTGCTGCACGCGCCGACCGTGCGGGTGAAAGAGCTCGCGGCGACCCCGGAGGGCAACGCCTACGCGGCCGCGCTGCGTGAGTTGTTCGGGCTGGACCCGGCTGGGCTGGATGCCGTCAGCGCCGTCCGCAAGCCGATCCTCGACCTCGGCGATGATTCGCTCAGCGCAACCGGGGGCGAACGATGAGCGCCACCGAGGCCGCGCCGGCCGTCCGGACGATCCGAGTCGGCACCCGGGCCAGCCTGTTGGCCCGCACCCAGACTGGGCTAGTGGTCGAGTCCTTCCGTCAGCACAACCCGGGCGTGCCGGTCGAGACCGTGCTGATCTCGACCGAGGGCGACCGCTCGAGCGCGTCGCTGGAGCAGATCGGCGGCACCGGCGTCTTCGTCTCCGCGCTGCGGGACGCGCTGCTCGCGGGCGAGATCGACGTCGCGATCCACTCCTTCAAAGACCTGCCCACGGCCAGCGTGCCGGCGATCGCGTTGGCCGCTGTGCCGGTCCGGGAGGATCCCCGCGACGCCTTGTGCGCGCGCGACGGGCTCATGCTCTTGGACCTGGCGCCGGGCGCGCGGGTCGGCACCGGCTCGGTACGGCGCACCGCGCAGTTGCGAGCCCTCGACCTAGGGCTGGAGCTCGTGCCGATCCGCGGCAACGTCGACACCCGGCTGGCTCGGGTCGCGGTCGATTTGGACGCGGTGGTGCTCGCGGTGGCTGGCCTGCAACGGCTGGGCAAGGCCCACTTGATCACCGAGCTGCTCGACCCGATCCAGCTGCTGCCGTCGGCCGCGCAAGGCGCGTTGGCCGTCGAGTGCCGAGCCGACGACGAGGCGACGCGCGCGTTGCTGGCGCCCCTGGATGACCACGCGACCCGGGCCGCAGTCGCGGCCGAGCGGTCGTTGCTGGCCGCGCTCGAAGCCGGCTGCACCGCCCCGGTCGGGGCCTTGGCTGAGGTCAGCGAGGCCTTCAGCGAAGAGGGCGTCGAGGGCGAGCTAGAGATTTTCCTTCGTGGGTCGGTCACGGCGGCTGATGGCAGCGATGCCATTCGGTTGTCCGAGTCCGGACCACTCAACACTGCCATCGAGATCGGGCAGCGGCTGGCCGCTGAACTGATCGACCGTGGCGCGACAACGATGATGGGGAGCTCGAAATGACCCGAGCGCGCAAGTCAGCTGGCCGGTTGTCCTTTGTGGGAACTGGTACGGGCGACGCTGGATTACTGACCGTCCGTGCGGTCGAGGTGTTGGCCGCTTCGGAGCTGGCCTACGTCGACGCCAGCGTGTCCGAGGCGGTTCGCAAGCTCATCGGCGGCGAGGTGCGAATCGCTGAGGACGCCTCCGCCGAGGCGGCCAAGGCGAGCCTGGCCGATGCCCGCAACGGCTACATCGTTACCCGGGTGGTCAGCGGCGACCCCTTGGCCTCGGACCTCATCGCCAAGGAAGCGTTGACCGCTTCGAAGTCGGTGGTGCCCTATGAGATCGTCCCGGCGCTCTCGGAGGGCCTCGTCACCGCCTCCTACGCCGGCGTTCCGGTCGGCCCCGTGCGGACCGAGGTGGATCTGCGCGGCGGTCTCACCGTCGACTTCGACGCCCTCGCCGCCAGCCCGGGCACGCTCGTGCTGACTCTGCTGGCCGCGGACGTCGCCGCGACCGCGGAGCAACTGGTGGCTTCCGGGCTGAAGCCCGACGTGCCGATCACGGTCACGAGCTCGGGCACCACCACCGCCCAAGTCACGGCGGCCGGATCGATCGGCGACGCCGAACTGGTGGCCGCCGGCATGCACGGTCAGGTCGTGGTGACCATCGGCAAGGCCGCCGGGTCACGCGACAAGCTGGCCTGGTGGGAGTCGCGGGCGCTGTTCGGCTGGAAGGTCCTCGTGCCGCGCACCAAGGAGCAGGCCGGCGTGATGAGCGAGCGGCTGCGCGACTTCGGCGCCGTCCCCATCGAGGTGCCGACCATCGCGGTCGAGCCGCCGCGCACGCCGACCCAGATGGAACGGGCAATCAAGGGCCTGGTCACCGGCCGCTACGAGTGGATCGTGTTCACCTCGACCAACGCCGTCAAGGCCGTCCGCGAGAAGTTCGAGGAGTTTGGCTTGGACGCCCGGGCCTTCGCCGGGGTGAAAATCGCCTGCGTCGGAGAGTCGACCGCCGACGCGGTCCGCGCTTTCGGCATCAACCCGGAGCTGTTGCCGGTGGGCGAGCAGTCCTCGGAGGGCCTCTTGGCCGACTTCCCGCCGTACGACGACGTCCTCGACCCAATCGACCGGATCCTGTTGCCCCGGGCTGACATCGCCACCGAGACCTTGGCCGAGGGCCTGCGTCAGCGCGGCTGGGAGATCGACGACGTCACCGCCTACCGCACCGTGCGGGCGGCGCCGCCGGCGGCCGAGATCCGCGACGCCATCAAGTCCGGCGGTTTCCAGGCGGTCTGCTTCACCTCCTCGTCCACGGTGCGCAATCTGGTCGGCATCGCCGGCAAGCCGCACAACCGGACCGTGGTCGCCTGCATCGGCCCGCAGACTGCGGCCACCGCTCGCGAGTTCGGGCTGCGGGTCGACGTGCAGCCCGAGACGGCCAACGTCCCAGCGCTGATCGACGCGCTGGCCGAGTTCGCGGTGAAGCGGGCCGAGGAAGAGCGCGAGAAGGCGGCGCTGGCTCCGGCTCGCCGCACTCGCACCTCCCGCGCCCGCGCCGTCCGCTAGACCCCTAACGGGGCGGGTGTGCGCGGCTGGGTGTGACGGGTGAGCCAGGTGAGTAGGTTTGTGGGGTGAGTGAGATTCCTGGGCTGCCGATTTTGCCGGCCTTCCCGACCACCCGAATGCGACGGTTGCGGCGCACCCCAGCCCTGCGCCGACTCAGTGCCCAAGTGGCGGTTCAGCCCGCCGATCTGATCTTGCCGATGTTCGTGGCCGAGGGGCTGGCCGAGCCACGACCGATCAGCTCCATGCCCGGCGTCGTCCAGCACACCCTGGACTCGCTCACCAAGGCCGCGTTGGAAGCCGTGCAAGCCGGCGTCGGTGGGCTGATGCTCTTCGGCGTCCCGGCGCAGAAGGACGCGGTCGGCTCGGGCGCCGATGACCCCAACGGCATCCTCAACGCCGGATTAGCCCGGTTGAAGTTCGAGCTGGGCGATGCCACGGTCCTGATGGCTGATCTCTGCCTGGACGAGTTCACCGACCACGGCCACTGCGGAGTGCTGGCCCTGGACGGCTCGGTGGACAACGACGCCACCCTCAAGCGCTATGAGTCCATGGCCATCGCCCAGGCCGAGGCCGGGGCCGATCTGCTCGGCACCAGCGGCATGATGGACGGGCAGGTCGCCGTCGTCCGCCAGGCACTGGACTCAGTCGCCCGATCTGAGGTCGGCGTGCTGGCCTACGCCCCCAAATACGCCTCCGCCTTCTTCGGTCCCTTCCGCGAGGCGGTCGACTCCTCGCTCACCGGTGATCGGTTGACCTACCAGCAAGACCCGGCTCGGGGCGTCGCCGAGGCGCTGGCCGAGGTAAGCCTGGACGTGGCCGAGGGCGCCGACATCGTCATGGTCAAGCCGGCGATGCCTTACCTGGACATCTTGGCCCAGGTCGCCGCCGCGTCACCGGTCCAGGTGGCCGCCTACCAGGTCTCGGGCGAGTACGCGATGGTCGAGGCCGCCGCTGGGCACGGCTGGATCGACCGGGACCGGGCGATCACCGAGTCGCTGGTCTCGATCAAGCGAGCGGGCGCGGAGATGATCCTCACCTACTGGGCGGTCGAGGCCGCCCAGCGACTGCTGTAACCGAGACTGAGAGACTGGGCCGGTGACTGACGCTCCGATCTCGGCTGAACTGTTCGCCCGTGCCCAACGGGTCATCCCTGGCGGGGTCAACTCGCCGGTGCGGGCGTTTCGGGCGGTCGGCGGCACCCCGCGCTTCATGGTCTCGGGCCGCGGTCCGTACCTGACCGACGCCGACGGCAAGACCTACGTCGACCTGGTGTCGTCCTGGGGTCCGATGATCCATGGCCACGCTCATCCCGAGATCGTCGCCGCGGTGCAGGAGGCGGCGGCTCGCGGTCTCAGTTTCGGCACGCCGACACTGGGCGAGATCGAGCTGGCTGAGGAGCTCATCGGCAAGCTGACGGCCGGCGCGGCCCGGGCTGGCGTGCCCAGCCCGCTGGAGGAGGTCCGCCTGGTCAACTCGGGCACCGAGGCGACCATGTCGGCCATTCGGCTGGCCCGCGGCGCGACCGGACGCAGCAAGATCGTCAAGTTCGCCGGTTGCTATCACGGCCATGTCGACTCGTTGCTGGCCAGCGCGGGATCGGGCGTGATCACCTTCGGGTTGCCCGACAGCCCCGGCGTCACCCCCGCGCAGGCGGCCGAGACGATCGTGGTCGGCTACAACGACCTCGCCGCCGTTCGCGCGGCCTTCGAGCAGGACGGTTCCGAGATCGCCGCCGTGATCACTGAGGCGGCGCCGGGCAACATGGGCGCCGTGCCGCCGCTGCCCGGCTTCAACCAGGCGCTGCTGGAGTTGGCCCACGAGCACGGCGCGTTGCTGATCTCGGACGAGGTGATGACCGGCTTCCGGGTCTCGGAGGCCGGTTGGTACGGGCTCGACCCGGTGGCGGCCGACCTGTTCACCTTCGGCAAGGTGATGTCGGGCGGACTGCCGGCCGCGGCCTTCGGCGGCCGAGCGGCGCTGATGTCCTACCTCGCGCCGGCCGGCCCGGTTTATCAGGCCGGCACGCTCAGCGGCAACCCGGTCGCGGTGGCGGCCGGCCTGACCAGCCTGCGACTGGCCACCGAGGCGGTCTACCGGCGCCTGGACGACCACGCGCGGACGATCGGCGAGCTGGCCTCCGCCGCGCTGACCGCCGCTGGGGTGGGGCATCGCCGGCAATACGCCGGGAACCTCTTCTCGATCTTCTTCACCGAGACGCCTGAGCAGCCGATCACCGATTTCGACCGGGTCCGGGCCACTGACACCTTCCGCTACGGACCGTTCTTCCACGCGATGCTGGACGCCGGCGTCTACCTGCCCCCGAGCGCCTTCGAGGTCTGGTTCGTCAACGCGGCCCTGGACTCGGCCGCCATCGACCGGATCGCTGAAGCCCTGCCGGCGGCGGCCCAGGCCGCGGCTCGGGCCGTCCCGCCCGCCGCGTGAGCACCCGCGACGTCCGGTGACGGCGACCACCACGGTTCACCTGCTCCGGCACGGTGAGGTCTACAACCCTGAGAAGGTGCTCTACGGCCGACTGCCCGGCTTCCGGCTGTCCGAGGCCGGCCGCCAGATGGCGGTGAACGCCGCCGCCCACCTGGCTGGGCGAGACGTCAGCTACCTGGCGTCCTCGCCGCTGCAGCGGGCGCTGGAGACCGCCGCGCCGCTGTCGGCGGAGTTCGGGCTGGAGATCGCGGTCGACGAACGCTTGGTGGAGGCGGCCAACGCCTTCCAGGGCAAGCGGGTCACCGGCCAGGGCGGGGTGCTCAAGCGCCCCTCCAGCTGGCCGCGCTACCGCAATCCGTTCCGACCGTCGTGGGGCGAGCCGTACCGCCAGGTCGCTCAGCGGATGTACGCGGCGGCGCTACGGGCTCGCGACCTGGCCGAGGGCCACGAGGCGGTCTGCGTCTCCCACCAGTTGCCGATCGTCTGCCTGCGCCGCTTCGTCGAGGGCCAGCGGCTCTGGCATGACCCGCGCAAGCGCCAGTGCTCGCTCGGCTCGGTCACCTCGCTGGTCTTCCGCGGTGACGACCTCGTCGAGGTCCAGTACGCCGAGCCGTCCGGAACGACGCCGAACGCGATCGCCGACCAGCGGCCTGGGCGCTAGCGGCCGATCGGCTGAGGAGGCGGCCCGAGGCACAGACGGTGCTCATTTACTGGGGTAGGTGCTCGTGTGGTCCAGGTAACGCTGCACACTGGACCCAATGATCGCCGCCCGCCTAGTTTCTCGTCGTTCACACCCCGGCCGCATCCTTGCCGCCGCGGTGCTGGCCGTCGTCCTCGGCTTGATCCTGGCGAGCTGCTCCGGCGGCACGAACGCGGTCGACTCGAACGCCGGCGGCCAGTACCGCTACGTGCAATCGACCAAGAAGGGCGAGCTGTTCCCGGCGGCCGACCGGTAGCCGGCGGTCGCGATGAAGGGCACCCTGATGGACGGGG
>JAOPUY010000192.1 GCA_025963265.1 Frankiales bacterium
CGCGGTCGGGTGCGGTTGGACGGGCGCTCTACTCGGGAAAACGGGCCTGGCGCGGCGGATTGCCCGGATCTGGGGGGTTCGAGTAGGACAAAGGTTGTCACTTTCCCCCCCGACATGTAGTCGCCACTGTTACGCTGTGTGTTCTAAGAGGATAAACAGGTACATAACGGAGTGATTTCGGTGACCGTGCGTGGCCGGAAAATGTGCGAAGGTACAAGCAAAGTTATCGAGGGACGAGAAACGTGACCGAACACAGCACCGGCGCCATCGAGGAAGCCGATCACAGCGCCGAGGCGCCAGATGACCGCGAGTACGCGCGCGCCCTCGGGACGCGGCTGCGGGCGGTGCGCTCGCAACAGCGTTTGTCGCTGCACGGCGTCGAGCGCAAGTCCGGTGGCAAGTGGAAAGCGGTGGTCGTCGGCTCCTACGAGCGCGGTGACCGCGCCGTGTCGGTCGCCCGGCTGGCCGAGCTCGCCGACTTCTACGGCGTCCCGATCTCCGAGCTGCTGCCCTCCGAGGAGGGCGCCTCCTCCGGCCGCATCGATCCCTCCGGCAAGATCGTGCTGGACTTGCAGAAGATGCAGAACGTGCCGGCTGAGGATGCCGCGCCGCTGGTCCGCTACGCGCAGTCCATCCAGCGCCAGCGCGGTGACTACGGGAACAAGGTGCTGTCCATCCGGGGCGAGGACCTGCGGGCGCTCGCGCTGATGTTCGACACCTCGCTCGAGCAGCTGACCGAGAAGCTCATCGCCTGGGGCGTGCTCGCCCCCGGCTCGATCGGTCACGTCGACTAACCTGCTAGCTCTGGTCGCGCAGCACCCGACCCAGGATGCCGTTGACGAACTTGGGCGAGTCATCGGTCGACAGGCTCTTGGCCAGCTCGACCGCCTCGTCGATGGCGACTGCGTCCGGAACGTCGGCCGCCCACAGCAGCTCATACAGGCCCACTCGCAGGATCGCCCGGTCGACGCCCGGCATCCGGTCGAGGGTCCACCCCTCGGAGTACTCCGACAGCAGCTGATCGATGGCTTCCTGCCGCAGGCTCACACCCTCGACCAACTCGACCGTGTAGTCATTGATCGGCGGATCGGCCAGCGCCACCCGCTCGGCCAGCGTCCGCACCGGGTCGTCGCCCCGCAGATCTGCCTCATACATCAGGTCGACCGCGCGTTTGCGCGCCTTGCTCCGAGCGGCCATCTAGCGGGTCCGGGCCGTCTCAGCCACTGATGCGACCGAGGTAACGGCCGTCCCGGGTGTCGATCTTGATCTTCTCGCCGGTGGTGACGAACAGCGGCACCTGGACCTCGGCCCCGGTCTCCACCGTCGCCGGCTTCGTGCCGCCGGTCGCGCGGTCGCCCTGCAGGCCGGGCTCGGTGTAGGTGATCAGCAGCTCGACCGAGGTCGGCAGCTCGATGTAGAGCGGCAGCCCCTCGTGCACGGCGACGACCGCCTCCGCGTTGTCCAACAGGTAATCCGCCGCGCTGCCCACCACCGCGGCCGGAACGTACATCTGCTCGTAGTTGTCGCCGTCCATGAAGACGAAGTCCTCACCCTCTTTGTAGAGGTAGGTCATCGCGCGCTTGTCGACGTTCGCGGTCTCGACCTTGGTGCCCGCGTTGAACGTCTTGTCGACCACCTTGCCCGACAGCACGCTCTTGAGCGTGGTGCGGACGAACGCGGGGCCTTTGCCGGGCTTCACGTGCTGGAATTCCACCACTGTCCATAACTGGCCGTCGATGTTGAGGACGAGCCCGTTCTTCAGATCGTTCGTGGAGGCCATGAGCGCGTGAATCTCCTAGGGCGGCTGCGCGACGGTGCGTGGGTTCGATCGAGGGACGGCGCCCCCGAGGAGCACCAGCTGTCCAGTTTACCGGCACGCCGGGGCGGTCGCGGCCACCGGTCGCCTCGGGCCCGGCGGCTCAGGTGAACGGGGTGAAGCCGAGGATCGGGCGGGCCCGGCCAGCCGACTCGGCCAGCAACGCCCGGGCGGCGCCGTGCTCGTCGATTCCGCCGTAGGTGCCCTCGATGCCGGCCATGGCGATGGTGCGCCCGAAGCTCACCTCGCTCGCCTCCTCCGCGGTCAAGCCTCGAATGGGCATGCTGGCGGCGATCGCGGCCGGCAGCGGCAGCGCGATGGGGTCATCCAGTTCGCTCAGTTGGGACAGCGTCAACGCGGCGGCCTCGGTGAAGGGGCCGACCCGCGTCCGGCGCAGCGCGGTCAAGTGGCCGCCCACGCCCAACGCGGCGCCGAGATCACGCGCGAGCGCTCGGATGTAGGTGCCCGAGGAGCAGTCGATGCTGACGTCGAAGTCGGTGAACTCGCCCTCGACCCGAGGCCGACCGAGCACCTCGAACCGGCTCACGGTGACCGGTCGCTCGTCGAGCTCGACCTGCTCGCCGGCCCGGACGAGCGCGTAGGCGCGTTGGCCATCGACCTTGATGGCTGAGACCGACGAGGGCCGCTGCATGATCTCGCCGGTCAACGCGGTGATGCCGGCGACGATCTCGGCCGAGCCGATCGAGCTGGCGTCGGCGGTGCTGAGCACAACGCCCTAGGCGTCATCGGTCTCGGTGGCCGCGCCCAATCGGATGGTCGACAGATAGGTCTTGTCGCTCAGCAGCAGGTGATTGAGCAGCTTCGTCGAGCGCTCGACGCCCAGCACCAGCACCCCGGTGGCCATCGGGTCCAAGGTCCCCGCGTGCCCGACCCGCCGCGTCTTGGCGATGCGCCGGACCTTGGCCACGACATCGTGCGAGGTCATGCCCGACTCTTTGTCGACGATGATCAGCCCGCCCGGTCCGGTCGGTCCCTTGCGGGCCATTAGAGCGTCTCCCCCACGATCAGCCAGCGGCCACTTCGGGCCCGCAGCGCCATGCCCACCAGCCGTAGGCCGATGAACGCGGCCAGCCCGGCCCAGACGCCCGCGAGTCCCCAGCCGAAGTGCAGCGCGGCCAGCGCGAGCGGGACGTAGCCGAACAGCGCGGCCAGCACGGTGACGGTGCGGATGAACGCGTTGTCGCCGGCGCCTAGCAGCACCCCGTCCAAGGCGAACACTATCCCGGCCGCCGGCATCATCAGAACCAGCACGGGCCAGATGAGGTGAGTCTGATGACGCACCGCGCCGTCGGGGCTGAACGCCGCCGGGATGAGCGACCAGCCGGCTGCGGTCACCGCCGCGAACCCGAGCCCGGCCAGCAGCCCGTATCGGCTGACCCGCCAGGCGGTGGCCCGGGCCGAGGCGACGTCGCCGCTGCCGAGCGCCGCGCCGACGAGCGACTGCGCGGCGATGGCGAAGGAATCCAGCAGCAGCGCGATCAGATTCCACAGCTGCATGCCGACTTGGTGCGCGGCCAGCTGGGCCGCGCCCATCCGTCCGGCGACACCGGCCGCGGTGAGATAAGCCGCTTGAAACGCGGCCGATCGCAACACCAGGTCGCGGCTCACGATCAGCTGCTTGGCCATTACCGGCCACTGCGGGCGGGCGGCGCCGGCCCGGCGCCGAATGGCCAGCACGCATAGCAGCGCGCCCAGCCATTGGGCGCTCACGTTGGCGATCGCCGAGCCCCGCAGGCCGAGCCCGAGCGGGTAGACCAGCACTGGCGAGGCGATCGCCGAGATCACGTTGGCCAGCAGCACGATCCGGACCGGCGTCTTGGTTTCCTGCACCCCGCGCATCCAGCCGTTGCCGGCCAGCACCAGCAGCACACCGGGCAGTCCGAGCAACGCGATGCGCAGCCAGGAGCTGGCCTGCGCCGCGACGGCGTGATCGTCGCCGACCACCAGTCGGACCAGTGGACCGAGGGCGAGTTCGCCGGCCAGGACGGCCAGCGCGCCGATGCCCAGGCCCAGCCAACTGGCCTGGACGCCCTCGTTGACGGCGGCGTCGACCCGACCGGCGCCGAAGTAGCGCGCGGCCCGGGCGGTCGTGCCGTACTCCAGGGAGGTGCCGATGATGGCCAGCAGCGTCATGACGACCCCGCCGGCGCCGAGCGCGGCCAGCTGATCGCGACCGAGATGGCCGACGACGGCGGTGTCGACCAGTAGGAACAGCGGCTCGGCCGCGAGCACCACGAACGCCGAGGCGGCCAGGATCACGATCCGGCGAGCGGGCGCCGGCGGCGGCTCAGTCCTCTTCGACGACACGCGGCTTGCGGTACGGGTCCGGATCACCCGCGTGCAGGGCGTTGATCCGCACCCGCTCGACCTCGGCGTCGGCCTGGCGGGCCAAGGCCAAGAGATCCTCGATCTGCTTGGCCGACTCGGGCAGCTCGTCGAGGATGAAGGCGACGGTCGGAGTGAACTTCACCCCGGTCTGGCGGCCGACCTCGGAGCGGATTTGGCCTTTGGCCGCCTCCAGGGCGGCTCCGGACTCCGCGCGCTCGGTCTCGTCGCCGTACACGGTGTAGAAGACGGTGGCGTCGTGCAGATCACCGGTGAGCTTGACGTCGGTCACGGTGACCATGCCCAGTCGCGGGTCCTTGATCTGGCTCTCGATGTAGGAGGCGACGATCTGCTTGATACGGCCGGCCATCCGTCGGGAGCGAGGTGAATCAGCCATGGTGGTCAAACGGTCCTTTCAGGCGGCACGTCTCTGCCCGGTCCCAGGGTGAACCGGGACCGGGCAGAGGCGGCGTTGACTAGCCGCGGGGCTTCTCCCGCATCTCGAAGGTCTCAATGACATCGCCGATCTTGATGTCATTGAACGAGCCGAGGCCGATACCGCATTCGAAGCCCTCGCGGACCTCGGTCGCATCGTCCTTGAAGCGGCGAAGCGAATCCACCGCTAAGTGCTCGTTGACGACGATGCCGTCGCGGACCAGCCGAGCCTTGCTGTTTCGGCGGATGGTGCCCGTGCGCACGATGGAACCGGCCACATTGCCGATCTTCGGCACCCGGAACACCTCGCGCACCTCGGCGGTGCCGAGCTGCGCCTCTTCGAACTCTGGCTTGAGCATGCCCTTGAGCGCGGCCTCGACCTCGTCGATGGCCTGGTAGATGACCGTGTAGTAACGGACGTCCACCCCTTCACGCTCGGCGGCCTCGCGGGCTTTGCCCTCGGGCCGGACGTTGAACCCGATCACGACAGCATCCGAGGCGATCGCCAGGTTGATGTCGTTCTCGGTGATCGCGCCCACGCCGCGGCCGATGACCCGCAGCGACACCTCGTCGTTGCCGTCGTTCAGCTCGATCTTGAGCAGCGAGTCCTCCAGCGCCTCGACGGAGCCGGAGACATCGCCCTTGATGATGAGGTTCAACTGCTCGACCTCACCCGCCGCCAGCACCTTGTCCAGGTCGTGCAAGGAGATCCGGCGCCGGTTGGAGGCCAGCTGAGCGTTGCGCTCGCGGGCCGACCGACGGTCCGCGATCTGGCGGGCGATGCGGTCTTCCTCGACGACGATGAACGAGTCACCCGCGCCGGGGACAGAGGTCAGACCGAGCACCATGACGGGCGAGCCCGGTCCTGCGAACTCGAGCGGGTTGCCCTCGTCGTCCAACATGGCCCGGACCCGGCCGAACGCGTCGCCGGCCACGATGGAATCGCCGACGTGCAACGTTCCGCGCTGCACCAGGACGGTCGACACCGGTCCGCGACCGCGGTCCAAGTGGGCCTCGATCGCGATGCCCTGGGCATCCTGATCGGGGTTGGCCCGCAAATCCAACGCGGCGTCGGCGGTGAGCAGGATGCCCTCCAGCAGACCGTCGATGTTGAGATTGTTGCGAGCCGACACGTCGACGAACAGCGTGTCGCCTCCGTACTCCTCAGCCACGAGCCCGTATTCGGTGAGCTGCTGGCGGACCTTGGCCGGGTTGGCGCCTTCCTTGTCGATCTTGTTGACCGCGACCACGACCGGCACGTTGGCGGCCTGCGCGTGGTTGAGCGCCTCGATCGTCTGCGGCATGACGCCGTCGTCGGCCGCGACCACCAGGACCACGATGTCCGTGGTGCTGGCGCCCCGGGCCCGCATGGCGGTGAACGCCTCGTGACCGGGGGTGTCGATGAACGTGATCGCGCGCTCGTCGCCGTCGTGAGCCACCCGCACCTGATAGGCGCCGATGTGCTGGGTGATGCCACCCGCTTCGCCGCCGATCACGTTGGTCTTGCGGATCGCGTCCAGCAGTCGGGTCTTTCCGTGGTCGACGTGGCCCATGACCGTGACGACCGGCGGACGGGCCACCAGTTGCTCGTCGTTGCCCTCGTCGTCGCCGAAGGTGAGGTCGAAGGACTCGAGCAGCTCGCGGTCCTCGTCTTCGGGGCTGACGACTTGAACGTTGTAGTTGAGCTCGGCGCCCAGCAGTTGCAGCGTCTCCTCGTTGACCGACTGGGTGGCCGTCACCATCTCGCCGAGATGGAACATGACCGTCACCAGCGAGGCGGGCTCAGCGTTGATCTTGTCCGCGAAGTCCGACAGGGACGCGCCGCGGGGCAGCCGCAGCACCTCGCCGTTGCCGCGCGGAATCTGCACGCCGCCGATCGAGGGCGCCGACATGTTGTCGAATTCCTGCCGCCGCTGCTTCTTGCTCTTCTTGCCTCGGACCGGACGGCCTCCGCCGCCCCGACCGAACGCGCCAGCGGTGCCAGCGCCGCGACCGCGGCCGCCGGGGCCACCGCCGCCTGGACGGGG
>JAOPUY010000196.1 GCA_025963265.1 Frankiales bacterium
CGTCGAAACGTCTACAACCAGATCACCGAGCTGACCTCGCGAATTCGAACTCGTGCCCGCTCCTAAGACCGCCGCCGACGCCGTCGAGGCCGCCCGTCCCCGGGGTGTGCGCAGGCCTGTGGACAACCACGGGACGCAGTGTGGAGGACACCGCGGCGACATCGGTCGTCCACCTGCCGGTCGTCCTCGCCCACCGGTCGACCCGTCGGCGTCCACAGCGCGACAGCCCACGTCGGCTCGGGCAAACGAGGTTGTCCACAGCATCCACAGCCCTGATGAAGACGATGACAGATATTTATTGATGAATGAAAAGCCCTCAAACTATGGGCCTGTTGATTGTGGGCGGCCGGCCGCCGCCAGCACCGACCGAGCAGCTGTCGCAGGGACCGACCCGGCCTCGACGCGATCGAAGCCGCTACAGCAAGATGTTGTCTCGCAGGACTGTCTTGACCGCGACCGTGCCATCGCGCGCATTAACGCGCGGCTGACCCAGGAGGATCGATGAAGTTCCGGATCGAGCGTGATGCGCTGGCTGAGGCCGTCGCCTGGTCGGCGCGCAGCCTGCCGGCTCGTCCCGCCGCGCCGGTGCTGGCTGGGCTGCTGCTGGAAGTCGTCGACGAGCACTTGTCGATCTCCGGCTTTGACTACGAGGTCTCGACCCAGGCCGACCTCGAGGCCATCGCCTCATCGAGCGGCCGCGCCCTGGTGTCGGGTCGGCTGCTGGCCGACATCACCAAAGCGCTGCCGGCGCATCCAGTCGACTTCAGCTCGGATGGCTCGCGGCTGAGCATCAGCTGCGGCAGCGCGAAGTTCACCCTGCCGACCATGCCCGACGAGGACTACCCGCGGTTGCCCGACATGCCCACCACGGCCGGCACCGTGTCGAGCAGCGTGTTCGCCCGGGCGGTGGCGCAGGTGGCGGTCGCGGCAGGCAAGGACGACACGCTGCCGATGCTCACCGGCGTCCGGATGGAGATCGACGGCGACAAGGTCACCCTGGCCGCGACGGACCGCTATCGGCTCGCGGTGCGCGAGCTGACCTGGAACCCGGCGAGCTCGACCTCGGCCGACGTCCAGGTGCTGGTTCCGGCCCGCACCCTGGCCGACGCCGCCAAGAGCTTGACGGGCGACCAGGAGCTGACGATCGCGCTGTCCACCTCGGGTGCCGGCGAGGGCATCATCGGCTTCTCCGGAACCGGGCGCCGGACGACCACCCGACTGCTCGACGCGCAGTTCCCGCCCTACCGAACGCTGCTCCCGGCCGAATTCTCGGTCACCGCCGAGGTGTCGGTGGCGGTGTTGAGCGAGGCGGTCAAGCGCGTCGCCCTCGTCGCCGACCGGGGCAACCCGGTCCGGCTCGACTTCAGCGACGGGACGTTGACCCTGTCGGCTGGCGGCGACGACGAGGGCCGGGCCGAGGAGAACCTCGAGGTGGACTACCAGGGCGAGGCGCTCACCACCGCCTTCAACCCGAGCTTCCTGCTGGAAGGGTTGGGCGCCATCGAGTCGTCGACGGCTCGGCTACTCTTCACCACCCCGACCAAGCCGGCGGTGATCCGGCCGGCTGGCGCGAGCGGCGGCGCCGGGACCGACGGGCCGGACTACACGTACCTGATCATGCCGGTCCGGCTGCCCGGCTGAGCCCGGCGACAGCGTGTACGTCCAACACCTGAGCGTCGCGGACTTCCGCAGTTGGCCCCGCGCCGACGTCGCGTTCGAGCCCGGGGTCAGCGTGTTGGTGGGATCCAACGGCCAGGGCAAGACCAATCTGCTTGAGGCGATCGGCTATCTGTCGACGTTGGGCAGCCACCGGGTGGCCTCCGACGCTCCGCTCATTCGGGCCGGCGCCGCCCGGGCGGTCGTGCAGGCGGCGGTCGTCGAGGCCGGGCGGCAGCTCATCATCGAGGTCGAGATCACTGCAGGCCGGGCTAATAAGGCCAAGCTCAACCGGTCGCCGGTGCCCCGGGTCCGCGATGTGCTGGGCGGCCTGCGGACGGTGCTGTTCGCCCCCGAGGATCTGGCCGTGGTCCGCGGGGACCCGTCCGAGCGCCGCCGGTTTCTCGACGACCTGCTCGTGCAACGCAGTCCGCGCCTGGCCGGCGTCCGGGCCGACTACGAACGCGTGCTCAAGCAGCGGGCGGCCCTGCTCAAGACCGCGGGCGCGGCCCGCCGAGCGGGCGGCAGCGGCGACCTGCGGACCCTCGACGTGTGGGACGGGCATCTGGCCGAGCACGGCGCCCAACTGCTGGCCGCGCGGATGGAGCTGGTGACCGCGTTGCGCCCACACGCCGCCGCGGCCTATCGCGGCATCGCCCCGCTGGCCGCCGCTGAGCGCGGTCCCGGTTTTGAGCTACGTTATGTCAGCTCAGTCGACGGGGCGTTGGACAGCGCCGAGGCCGCCGACGCGCCCGTTCCCGAGCTCTCCGTGCTCACGGCGGCGTTGCTGTCCGAGCTGGCCCGGCTCCGGCCGGCCGAGGTCGAACGCGGCGTCACCCTGGTCGGCCCGCACCGCGATGATCAGGAGCTCAGCCTGAACGGCCTGCCCGTCCGCGGCTACGCCAGCCACGGCGAGGGCTGGTCGGCCGCGCTGTCGCTGCGGCTGGCGAGCTATGAATTGCTGCGTTCCGACGGGGCCGAGCCGGTGCTTATCCTCGATGATGTGTTCGCTGAGCTCGACGCCGGTCGTCGTGCGCAATTAGCGGAGATCGCCGGCAACGCCGAGCAGGTGTTGATTTCCTCGGCGGTGGTGGGTGACGTCCCCGAACCGTTAGCCGGGGCGCGCTACGACGTGGCCGACGGGGAGGTGCGCCGTGTCCGATAGGTCAGTCCCAACTGGCTCGGCGTCAGATGGGTCGGCCTCAGATGGGTCGGCTAAGAACCCGGTCCACAGGAGTCAACCTACGAATACCGGCGAATCCGACTCGTTATCCCCAGATACCGAGGGGTTA
>JAOPUY010000208.1 GCA_025963265.1 Frankiales bacterium
GCAGCGAGTCGAAGGCGTCGCGGCGGCCGGTGACGATCTTGTGGACGTAGCTCTGGTGGCCGGTGTCGAACAAGATCGGCTCGGCCGGCGAGTCGAAGACCCGGTGCAATGCGAGCGTGAGCTCGACCGCTCCCAGGTTGGGGCCGAGGTGGCCGCCGGTCTTGGAGACTTTAGCGACCAGGAAGTCCCTGATCTCGGTTGCGAGCAGGGTCATCTCATCCACGTCGAGCAGACGCAGGTCGGCCGGACCCGAGATCCGATTCAGCACAGAGGTCATGGTCAGCTCAGACTAGTCGCCTCCGGGCCGCAATCGTTGTCAGGAGCCCTCCGGCTCGTCACGCGAGGCTGGCCGCAGGGTGGCCACGCATTCGACGTGGTGGGTCATCGGGAAGGCGTCGAAGGCCCGCAGGCCCGCTAGTTCCCAGCCGGCGTCGCGGGCGGTGCGGACATCGCGGGCCAGCGCGGCCGGATCGCAGGCGACGTAGACGATCACCCGGGCCGGCAGTTCGAGCAGCGCCTGCATCACGGCCCGGCCCGCTCCGGTGCGGGGTGGGTCCAGCACGACGACGTCGGCCCCGCCCAGCGTCGCGCTCGCCGCCGCCAGCGCGCCCGCGTCCACCGATCCGGCCTGCACGCTCGCCTGCGGATGACCCTCGAGGTTCCGCGCGGCGTCGGCCACGGCCCGCCGGTCGCCCTCAAGGCCCAGGACGTGGCCGGTGGGGCCGACCGCCTCAGCCAGGGCGAGGGTGAAGAGCCCGGCGCCGGCGTACAGGTCGAGCACCCGATCACCAGCGCGGGGCGCGGCGGCGGCGAGCACCGCGTCGGTGAAGGCTTGGGCCGCGGCTGGATGGGTCTGCCAGAACCCGGTCGAGCCAATCGTGAAGTCGTGGCCGTTGACCCGGTACTGCAGCGACTCCGGGCCGGCCAGCAGCGCGCCCACGGCCGGCTTGGGTCGTCGGCGATCGCGTTGATTGCCCCGCCGCTGGTCCCGCCGGTACCCGGTCACCGCCACCGAGCCACGGTCATCGGCGGCCACCTCCACCTCGAGTTGTCCGGGCCACCGGGCCGCCAGCGCGGTGGCGTCGCCCACGCCGGGCGCGCCGATCGGGCAGGCGTCCAGCGCGAGGACCTCGTGCGAGCGGTGCACGCGCAGACCCAATCGCGCGTCTGCGGTCACGGCGTAGCGGATCCGACGCCGCCAGTGCAGGCCGGTCTCGTCCAGCGCCTCCACCGTCACCCGCCGGTCCAGCCCGGCCAGCCGCGCCAGCTGCTCGCTGATCACCGCCGCCTTCAGAGCGCGTTGCTCGGGCAGGTCGATGTGTTGGAAGTCGCACCCGCCGCAGCCGCCGGGCCGGGCGTGCTCGCACGGCGGCGCCACCCGATGCGGCGAGGGCTGGTGGATCTCGACCGCGTCGGCCCGGCAGAACGAGCCGCCGCCGTCCTCGGTGACCTCGACGGTGACCGCTTCCCCTGGCAGGGCATGGCGGACGAAGACCACGCGGCCATCTTGGCGGGCGACGAAGTGACCACCGTGCGCGACGGCGTCGACCCGCACCGCCAGGCGGCGTCCGACCCAGTTCAACCGCTCGCCGTCCGCGGCCGGCGCCGGCTCGGAAATGTCGTGGGTCACGTGTGGACACGATAGTGCCCGCCGGATCGCCCCCAGGGCCGCGTTTGCCAGTGAAACTGTGTAGCGTGCCCGGCGTGCACATCGTCGTCATGGGCTGCGGCCGGGTTGGCTCGACCCTCGCGCACCACTTAGAGCGGCTTGACCACTCAGTCGCCGTGATCGATCAAGACCCCAACGCGTTCCGCCGGCTCGGAGACGCGTTCAAGGGCAAGACGATCGCCGGCATCGGCTTCGACCGCGACACCCTCGAGGCGGCCGGCATCGAGGGCGCTGACGCCTTCGCCGCCGTGTCCAGCGGCGACAACTCCAACATCATCGCGGCCCGGGTGGCGCGCGAGACCTTCGGCGTCGGCTACGTCGTCGCCCGCATCTATGACCCGCGGCGAGCCGAGGTGTACGAGCGGTTGGGCATCCCGACCATCGCGACCGTCCCCTGGACGGCCGGCCGGCTGCTGAAGAACCTGCTCGGGGGCACCATCGACGAGGAGTGGCGCGATCCCACCGGCGAAATCGTGATGCTGCACGTGGTGCTGGCCGAAAGCTGGGTCGGCCACCGGATCACGGCGTTCGAGGCGGCCACCGGAACTCGGGTCGCGCTGATGTCTCGCTTCGGCCGGGGCGAGCTGCCCGGTCCGCACACCGTCATCCAGGCCGGCGACGAACTGCACGTGACCGCCACCGATGAGCTGGCCGAGGCGGTCCGCTCGGCCGCGTCTGAGGGCCCAGTCGGAGGGTTGCACTGATGCGGATAGCTATCGCCGGCGCCGGCGCGGTCGGTCGCTCGATCGCGCGGGAGGTGCTGGCCAACGGGCACCAAGTGCTGCTCATCGACAAGGACGAGCGCAAGATGCGCCAAGACCGGGTCGAGCAGGCCGACTTCTTGCTGGCCGACGCGTGCGAGCTGGCCAGCCTCGAGGCGGCCCGGCTCGAGGAGTGCGAGGTCGTGATCTCGGCCACCGGCGACGACAAGGTCAACCTGGTCGTCTCGCTGCTGGCCAAGACGGAGTTCTCGGTGCGTCGGGTGGTGGCCCGGATCAACCACCCGGCCAACGAGTGGTTGTTCACCGAGGCTTGGGGGGTCGACGTGGCGGTGTCCACCCCGCGCGTCATCGCCGCGCTGGTCGAGGAGGCGGTCTCGGTCGGCGACGTGGTGCGCCTGTTCAGCCTGCGAGAGGGCCAAGCCAACCTGATCGAGGTGACCTTGCCGGTCGGCGCGCCCTGCGCCGGAATCCCGGTCCGCGATCTGAAGCTGCCCGTCGACGCGGCGATCGTCGCGATCGTCCGCGCCTCGCGCGTGATCACCCCGACGCCGGACGAGCCACTCGAGCCGGGCGACGAGCTACTTTTCGTCGCCCTTCCGGAGGCTGAGCCGGCGATCCGGGCCGCGGTCTGCGCCTAGCTCGGACCGAACCGGCGGCTCGGCCTCCAGAGCAGGTCCAGCGGCGGGCTCGGCCGGCGCGGGCTGCTCGGTTGCCTCGCTCGCCTCGGCCGCTTCAGCGGCGGCCAGCAGCGGCTGGCGCGCCCGACGGATCACCCAAAACGTGTAGGCCACCACCAGCGCGTAGAGCGGGTAGCCCATCGCCAGCCGGGCCACGGCCAGCAGCCCGGTGCGGTTGTGCTGGAACAGCGTCGCCTGCACCGCGCCGCGGGCGGCGAACATCGCGAACGCCGCGACCGTCGAGTACACGTAGGCCCGGTAGAGGGACGGCACCCGTCGCCAGGTGGCGCCGGCGGCGAGCGGGGTCGGGTCCAGGAACTCCCACAGCACGCCGACCAACGGGCGTCGGACCAGCAGCGACACCGCGAAGACGGCCGCGTACAGAATCGAACCGGCGATGCCGAGCAGGAAGAACCCGCGCGCCTGGCCAGTTCGGGCCGCGATCGCCGCGGCCAGCCCCACGCTGACCAGGCCCATCAGCACCTGTTGCAGCGACTGCCGCCGGATCAGCCGGTAGACCGCGATGAGCAGACCCGAGCCGACCGCGGTGAGGATGGCCTCGCGCAAGCCGCCGAGGGAGTTGGCGATGACGAAGACGATCGGCGGGATGGCCGTGATGACGGTCCCCGACCAGCCCCCGACTGACTGCAGGAGCTGTTGCCGCGTCTGCTCGCGCAGACCGTCCGGAGGTGGGCCGGCCATCGCTAGTCGCTTTGGTCTTCGGCTGCCTGCACCGCGTCGGCGATCTGCTGGGCCGCGACTTCGGGCAGGCTCAGCGGCACGGGCTCGCGGACTGGCAGCGCCTCGGCGCCGCGCACCACGACGAGTCCGCGGAAAGCGGCCAGGAACGGAGCGGCGCGATTGTCCTGCGTGGCGGGCGCGCCGACCAGCATCGCGCGCAGGAACCAGCGCGGCCCGTCGACTCCGATGAAGCGGACGGGGGTGGCTCCCCCGGGGGCGGGCAGCTTGGCCGCCAACTCGGGGCCGAACTCCCCCGCCACCTCCGAGACGGTGCCACGCTGCTCGGCGATCGAAATCTTGATCTCGGCCATGATGTCGGCCCAGATGCCGTCTTTGCGCGGGGCGGCGAAGACGCCCAGTTGCATGTGGCCGTGCTCGTCAGCCAGGTTGACGCTGGCGATGGCGCCCTGCTCGTCCACCTCGACCTTGAGCTCCAGCCCGGTGTCGGTGGGGATTCGCAGCGCTCCGAGATCGATGTACTCGATCCCATCGCCCTCGGGGACATGACTGACGTCGTAGGGCCCAGTCGTCGGCTCGACCTCGTGATGCCGCGCGGTGTCCCACGGCGGCGTCGCGTCAAGCTTGGAGCGCTCGGTGCGTTTCTCTTTACGCCTCAGCGCCATTACTCGTTCTCTCCTTGTTGACTGGGTTGACCCTCGCGGTGGGCACGCTCGCCGTTACGACCAGGCTGCCCGCTGAGGGCGCCCGCGCCGCCCGTCGACCCGTGCCCGCCGGCCCCTCGCTCGGACTCAGACAGCTCGTCCACCTCGACGAAGACGGCGTGCTCAACCCGCTGGATGACCAACTGGGCGATGCGGTCGCCGCGCCGGATCTCGATCGGCTCGTGTGCGTCGTGGTTGATCACGATCACCTTGATCTCACCACGGTAACCGGCGTCGATGGTTCCTGGCGCGTTGACCAGCCCCAGCCCCGCGCGGATGGCTAGCCCGGAACGCGGATGCACGAAGCCGGCGTAGCCCGGCGGCAGCTCGATCGCCAGGCCGGTCGGCAGCAGCGCGCGCTGCCCCGGCTGCAGCACGAGGTCGACGGTGGACACCAGATCGGCGCCGGCGTCGCCGGAGCGGGCGTAGCTGGGAAGTGGCACCGCGTCCAGCCGTCGCACGTTCACGGTCAGCGGCGCAGTCGTCACAGCGGTGAAGGTTACCCTCGTCAGGTGACTGACCAGCCGGGCCCGGCCGCCGCCGCGTCCCACCCGCCGCCGCCGATCGTCTACACCGAGCGGCTCTACACGCCGTGGTGGTGGTATCTCGCTGGTCTGGCGATCGCGGTGCTGCTGGGCGGCGAGTTCGCCACCGCGATTCCCACCTGGATCGCCTGGATCCCGTTCGGCCTGCTGCTGGTGGTCATGTTGCTCGGCGTCTGGCGCTTCTCCTCCGGCCGCGTCACGATCACCGCGACCGAGTTCAAGGTCGGCGAAAAGACGCTGCCGCTGACCTCGATCGAGCGCGCCATCGGCCTGTCCTCGACCGAGCTGCGCCGCCTGGTGGGCCGGCACTCGGATCCGACCGCGTTCAACTTCATCCGCTCCTGGGTCGGCCCGGGCGTGCAGCTGATCTTGGTCCCGCCGGCGCCCGGCGACATCCCGCGGGTGTCCCCCGAGCAGTTCGAGGACGGAGCGCTCGCTCCGTCCGTCACGCCGTACTGGGTGGTCTCGACCCGTCATCCCGAGCAGGTGCTGGCCGCGCTGTCCGCCGCGTCCGTCTTCATCGTCTGACCGAGATCGTCTGATCGAGATCGTCTGACCGAGCCCATCCGGTCAGATCAGTCGGCGCTCAGCCCGCGGTCGCGGTACGGATGCGGCAGCTGCCGGAACCACTTGTCTTTCGCCGTGTCGCTCAACTCCGCGATCAGCGCCGTGCCCATCACCCGGGTCGCGCGCCGATTCACCTCCGCGCCGGCCAGCGCCCCGGCGAAGAACGGCGCGAGCGTGCTCGTGCCGCGGCCGAGGCGGCGCAGCACCTGGCCGCGCAACTCGCGTTTGCCGGCGACGCCGAGGATCGCGGCCAGGCCGGCGCCGGTGAGCTCGGGGGTGATCGCGCGGCGTTGCGCCCAGGACATCACGTACAACCCGGCCCGCTGGCCGACGGTCCCAACGGCCGGCTGGCCGAGGATCTCGTGCAGCTCGGCGACCAGCTTGAGCTCCACCGCGGTGACCGCGAGCATCTCGGCCGCGACTTGGACGGGCGCGGCCAGCAGCGCGGGCGGGGCGACGAACTCGACCGCGGCCAGTCCGCCCGCCGCCGCGCCCAACCCGGCTGCCGTCCGGCTGGCCCGGCTGACCAGCAGATGGGCGATCTGGAGGTCGGTCAGCATGGGGTGCTGGCGGCGCAGCGCCGCCGCGTCGCGGACCGGAACTCGGGGCGCGAGTTCGAGGACGAGGTCGGTGAGCCAGCGCCCAGCCGCGACCGCCCGGAAGCCGGCCTGACGGGCGCTGGTCGACAACGCCGGAATCAGCGCGGCCAGCGCCCGGCTGCGCGCGCCTCGGTCGCCGGCGGCCTCGACCGCTCGGGAGATCAACCCGACGAGCTCGCCCGCAGGGTCGGCCCGCGCGGGCTGGGGCGGGTTCGGCGGCCGTCTCGGCCAGCGCCAGCGCTCGGCCGGAGTCACACCGGCCGCCCGGTGATCGTCGCCGGCGCGGCGGTTTCGAACGCGCAGAAGCCCCACCGCGGCCAGTAGGTCTCGGCGGGGCCCTTCACGGTGCTCGACCGTCGGCTCAGGCGCAGTCCCGGCAGATCGGCTGGCCGTTCTTCTCGCGAGCCAGCCTGCTTCGGTGGTGCACCAGGAAGCAGCTCGAGCAGGTGAACTCGTCATCCTGCTTGGGCAGCACCCGGACGGTCAGCTCCTCGCCGGACACGCCGGAGAGGTCGGCGCCGGGAAGCTCGAGCGACTCCGCTAGTTCGGTCTCATCGACGTCGATGGATCCCGACTGCGCTTCAGCGCGTCTGGCCTTCAACTCTTCGAGTGAGTCCTCGTTGATTTCGTCTACATCGCCGCGACGGGGCGCGTCGTAATCGGTGGCCACTATGTCATCTCCTCGATCAATTGCACGAGTACCAGCCGATCCGGTGACCCTCGTCCACGTAGGCGGACAACCAACTTACTGACCGCTGGCCGCGGAACCGTATCGCGTCTCGCGTGCGCACTAACGACCGGGCCAGCCTCACCATTCCCGAATCCGTCCCAGCTAGGCTGCGAAGTCACACAGCACACCATTCGGGTTGGCGTTTTAGAGGTGAAACTGACGGAATGTCACAATCAACAACGAGGCGGCCTGTGCCGGCGCTCGCCTTTTTACTGGCATTGACCGTGCTGACGGCAATTGTCTGGTGGCGCGTCCTGCACCGTGACCAAGGCGACAGCAGCGGCGCGGCGGTGCTCGGCATCCCCGTGCAGAGCTGCGCGCCCAAGGGCAGCCCGAAGTTGGTGCTGCCGAAGGCGACCGCCGTCTCGGTGAAGGTGCTCAACGGCTCGACCCGGGACGGGCTGGCCACCACCGTCTCGGCCGACCTGAAGGCGCGCGGTTTCAAGACCGGCGCCGCTGACACGGTCGATGACTCGGGTCAGCTCGCCGCGTTGAGCACTGAGGTCGCCGAGATCCGCTACGGCACGGCGGGCAAGAGCGCGGCCGAGCTGGTGGGCTATTACGTCTCGGGCAGCAAGCTGGTCAAGATCAGCCGGTCCGACGCCTCGGTCGACGTCGTGTTGGGCAAGTCCTACACCAAACTCGCCTCCCAAGCCCAAGTGAACGCGGCGATCAGCCGCGCGGGCAAGCCCTGCTGAGTGGCCTGAATAACGCTGAATAGCCCGGATAACTCAGCCCTCGGCGCCGACCTCGGTCAGCAGCGCCGTGAACTCCGCGATCCGCTCCGGGTGCGCGGCCGCGACGAACCGCGGGCCCGCCGGCCGTCCAGCCAAGCCCGACAGGGCCACCCCGGCCTCGGCGGCGATCAGCATCCCGGCCGCGATGTCCCACTCGCCGAGCGGTCCCTCGAAATACCCGTCGACCCAGCCGGCGGCGATCGCGCACAGATCCAGGGCGGCTGAGCCGGTCCGTCGCAGGTTGCCCACCCGGCCGAGCAGCCGGCCGACCACCGCGCCCTGGCGAGCTCGCCGGGCGGCGTCGTAACTGAAACCGGTGGCGAGCACCGACTCCGCCAGCGGGACCGAGCGCGGGCCGAGCAGGCGGAACTCAGGCTGGCCTTGGCGCTCCAACCACGCGCCCTGGCCGCGCCGGGCTCGGAACAGCCAGCCGGTGGCCGGGTTGCTCACGCAGGCGGCCACCACGACACCGTCCACCTCCGCGGCGATCGACACGGCGAACTGGGGGAAGCCCAGCATGAAGTTCACCGTGCCGTCGATCGGGTCCAGCACCCAGCGAACCCCGGCGCCCGCGCCCGCGGCGGCGCCTTGTTCCTCGCCCAGCACCGCGTCGCCGGGGCGTCGTGCGGCCAGCTCGGCGATCAGAAACGACTCCACCGCCTGGTCGGCGTCGGTGACGATGTCGGTCGGCGAGGATTTCGTGCCGATGCTGAGGCCGGCCGCCTGCCGGTTCAGCGCGAGCTCGCCCGCTCGACGGGCGAGGTCGACGGCGATGCGGCCGAGTTCGGAGTCCCGACTCAGAGCGTCGCGGGACGGCTCATTGGTCATCAGTTCACCTTTGGCTAATTCGGCCCGATAAGGTTTGCGACACTCAACCTAATCAGCGGAGGAACGATGACCGCGCCAGCGTCTCAGCAGACAGGCAACATGCAGGAGTCCGCCTTCGGGATCGACATCGGAGGCAGCGGCATCAAGGGCGCCCTCGTCGACACCCGGACCGGTGAGCTGAAGACCCAGCGGGTGCGCATCGCGACCCCCGAGGAGTCGACTCCGCACAACGTGGCGCAGGTCGTCCTCGAATTGGTCCAACGCGTCCAGTTTGACGGTCGGATCGGAGCCACCTTCCCGGCCATCATCAAGAACGGGGTAGCGCGCTCGGCGGCCAACGTGGACCCGTCCTGGATCGGCACCGACGTCGACGACGTCTTCTCCAAAGCCACCGGCCGCGAGGTCACCGTGCTGAACGACGCCGACGCGGCCGGGCTGGCCGAGGTCCGCTTCGGCGCCGCGCGTGACGTGTCGGGCGTGGTGATCCTGCTGACCTTCGGCACCGGCATCGGCAGCGCGCTGTTCATCGACGGGCGGCTGGTGCCCAACACCGAGCTCGGGCATCTGGAGATCGACGGCCACGACGCGGAGGATCGCGCCGCCGCCTCGGTCAAAGACCAGCAGAAAATGTCCTATCGGCATTGGGCAAAGCGCGTGCAGCGGTACATGGGCCAGGTCGAGGCGCTGTTCACGCCCGACCTGTTCATCGTCGGCGGCGGGGTGAGCAAGGACGCCGACCGCTGGGTGCCGCTGCTCGACCTCAAGACGCCGATCCGCCCGGCGCAATTGCTCAACAACGCCGGGATTGTCGGAGCTGCGATGGCGGCCGCCGAACGCTAAAACCGCCGGACAATTCAGTCCATCGGTGATTGTGGTCGCCGAATTGGGGCTGCCCGTGATTACAATGTCTAACGCAGGGCCTGGCACCAACGAAGGCACCGACATCGCGAGCCGATTCGGTGAACCCCAGCGGCTAGCTGACCCCACTCACATCCTCCCGCGCACCCTCGTCCGTGGTGTCGTCTGGCAGTTCGCTGCTGACGCCCTACGGCGCGATTGCGTGCGCGATTGCACGAAAGGGCGTACGTGGTTCCCAGCGAATCAGCAGAGCAGCCGCAGGTTTTGGCGGCTGTGACGGCACGAAAGACCGTAACGAAGTCTGTTGCAGCCAAGCGCCCCGCGACCAAGGCGCCGGCGAAGAAGGCTGCCGCGGCGAAGGCGCCGGCCGCCGGGGCGGTTATCGAGGCTGACGCCGCCCCTGAGGACCTCTCCGACCTGCCGGCCGACGTCGAGTTGGAGGACGTCGCCATCGAGGTCGAAGTCGTCGAGGTCGAGGTGGAGGTCGAGAGCGACACCGTCGAGGCCGACCCCGCGCCGGAGTCCTCGGAGTTCACCTGGGACGAGGAAGAGTCCGAGGC
>JAOPUY010000220.1 GCA_025963265.1 Frankiales bacterium
CGCCGGCGATCCGCCCGGCCGCCATGCTGCTGGCCAACTACACCTCGTGCGCGGACCTGCTCTCCGGCCTGCGCGCGCACACCGCCGCCAGCGTCACCGCCTACGGCCTGCCCGGCCAGTCGACCTATTTTCAGGTCAACGGCCCGGTGCCGTTGTCGGCCGCCCCGGTCGCCGGCCCGGTCGCCGGCCCCGCCGGCGGCGGCGTCGGGAGCGACACCTCGATCACGAACGACCAGGAACAAGGGGTCGACGAGCCTGACATCGTCAAGACCGAGGCCGGACGGGTCGTCACGATCACCGACGGCGTGCTCCGGGTCGTGGACGACGCGACCCGAACGGTCACCGGCTCGCTCGACCTGACGATGTACCAGGGCGCCCAGAACGCCGAACTGCTGGTCGAGGGCGACAACGCGCTGGTGCTGCTGGGCAGCCCCTCGACCAGTTACGGCTACGGCTACGGCATGCGCCCGGCCCTGCCGCCGGCGGCGAGCAGTTCGTTGTCGACCTACCTGTTCGTGGATCTGAGCGGTCAGCCCAAGGTGACCGGTTCGATGCGGGCCTCCGGCGGCTACCTCGACGCGCGGCTGGTGGGCTCGACCGTGCGCCTGGTGGTCAACAGCGGGCCGAGCTTGACCTTCCCCTACGGCACTGGCAGCGCCGCCACCCGAACGGCGGCCAACCAGGCCATCGTCAAGCGGGCGCCGCTGTCGGCCTGGCTGCCCCAGTACTCCGTCACCACGGCAAGCGGGGTCACCAAGTCGACCGTGCCCTGCGGGCAAGTCAGCCACCCCGCGAGCTACACCGGCGCCTCGATGCTCACGGTTTACACCCTGGACCTGACCCACTTGGGTTCAGCGGCCAATCCGGTCTCGGTGGCCGCCGACGGCAACACCGTCTACGCGACGGCGTCCAGCCTCTACGTGGCGACCTCGGCCACGCAGCAAACCGAGATCCACCGCTTCGACATCGCCGGCTCAGCGCCGCCGAGATACCTCGGCTCGGGCAGCGTCGCCGGGCTGCTGCTCAGCCAGTACTCGCTGTCGGACTACGACGGCTCGTTGCGGATCGCGACCACCACCGGCGCCTCCGGCGGGGGGTCGGAAGCCGGCAACGTCTACGTGCTCAATGCCGACACCCTGAAAACCACCGGGCACGTCGGGCAACTGCGGGCCGGCGAGCAGATCTACGCCGTGCGCTTCCTCGGCCCGGTCGCCTATGTCGTCACGTTCAAGCAAACTGATCCGCTCTACGTCATCGACCTGAGCAAGCCGACGGCGCCGAAGATCGTCGGCCAGCTCTCGCTGACTGGCTACTCCGATTACCTGCATGACGCCGGCGACGGACGGCTGCTCGGAGTGGGTCAGGAAGCCTCGGCGCAGGGACGGGTCGCCGGGTTGCAGGTGTCGCTGTTCGATGTCAGCAATCCGAAGACTCCCACCCGCACCGGCCACGTCGTGGTGCCCGGCGCCGTCGGCGAGGCCACGCTCGATCCGCATCAGTTCCTGTACTGGCCGCCGACCGGCCTGATCGCGGTGCCGACCCAGGCCTGGACACCGGGGGAATCCGGCAAGGTGCTGATCCTCCGCCTGTCCGGCGCCAGCCTGACCTCGCTCGGGCAAGTCGCGAACCCGCTGGCCGAGGGCACGACCGACGACGGTCTCGGGATCCAGCGCAGCCTGATCGTCGACGGCGCGCTGTGGACGCTGTCCGGCAGCGGCATCCAGGTCACGAACCCGACGACTCTCGCTCGCCAGGCCTGGCTGCCGTTCAGCTAGCCAACGTCATCATCTTCTGGATGGCCTGGCGGGACACGTCCAGTTCGCGGGCGATGTCGCTCTGCGACCAGCCGTCGTCGAGCAGACTCTGCATGAGCTCTCGCCGTTCGCGGGCAAGCTTGCGGGCCTGCCGGGTGTGTTCGATGGCCTGGGCCCGAACGTCCTTGATCCGGGCGATGGTCTCTTGGTGCTTGTCTGAGTTCGTCATGCAGACAATATGACAACTACCCGTTGTCAATGTCAACCAGTGGTTGTCAGAACTCCTCAGGACCCGGGCTCCAAACGCGCTATGGCTGCAGCGCCGTGCTGAGCGCCGTCAGCGTCGAGGTCTCAACCCGGTAGTACGCCCACTTGCCGCGCTGGTCGCGACTGACGAGCCCGGCGTCGGCCAGGAGCTTCATGTGGTGCGAGACGGTGCCTTGGCTGAGCCCAACCGGCTCCGTGAGGTCGCAGATGCAGGCCTCGCCCCCCTCATGAGCGGCGATGAGCGAGAGCAAGCGGACGCGCGTCGGGTCGCCCAGCGCCTTGAACATCGTCGCCAGCCGCGTCGCGTCGGCCACGTCCAAGACGCTGCCGACGACGGGCGTGCAGCAGGCGTCCACATCGTTGGTTAGGACCGGCAGCGTGGTCGTCATGCTCCGAGTATGACATTCCCATTGACAAACGTCGATGCATTGACGACCCTTGATGCATTGACGTTCATCGATAGGAGTTGCCATGTCTGACGACGGCGTTCGAGAGCAAGTCCGGGAGCGATACGCGCGAGCGGCGACTGCCGTGACTCAGGACCACCGGACGGCGCTGACGGTCCTGGACGAGCGGTGTTGCTCATTCGGGGCCGGCTTGTACGGCGCCGACCAGCAGGGCGAGCTGCCGGCCGAGGCGATCGCGGCGAGCCTCGGCTGCGGCAACCCGATTGCGGTCGCTGAACTGCGGGCGGGTGAGAAGGTGCTTGACCTCGGCTCGGGCGGTGGGATCGACGTGCTGTTGTCCGCCCGGCGCGTCGGGCCGACTGGCTTCGCCTACGGCGTGGACATGACTGAGGAGATGCTCGCACTCGCCGAGGCCAACAAGGTCAAGTCCGGCTTGACCAATGTCGCGTTCGTCAAAGGCACGATCGAAGCGGTGCCGCTACCCGACGCGTCGGTGAACGTGGTGATCTCCAACTGCGTCATCAACCTGTCCACCGACAAGGCCGCCGTCATCGCCGAGATGTTCCGCGTCCTCACGCCCGGCGGGCGGATCGGCGTTTCCGACGTGGTGGCCGAGGACGACCTGACGCCCGAGATGCGGGCCGAGCGCGGCTCCTACGTCGGCTGCATCGCCGGCGCCCTGTCCAAGGCTGAATACATCGAAGGCCTCCTCGCAGCGGGCTTCACGAACGCGACCGTGACCTACACCCACGACGTGGCCGAGGGCATGCACGGGGCGATCGTGAACGCGATCAAGCCAAGTGACTGCTGCGCACCGGCCCAGCAGGCCTCGTGCTGCGAGCCGACCGCGAAAGCGTCCTGTTGCGGGACGGCTACCGAGCACGCAAGCGGAAGCTGCGGCTGCTCGTGAGCGATGTAGTCACCGAAAGTCCAGTCCTGGCGCTGGACGCGCCGGTCCTCAAGCGCCTCTCGACGTTTGATCGGTTCCTGCCGGTCTGGATCCTCGCCGCCATGGCTGTCGGCATCGGCCTCGGGCGGGCCATCCCGACCCTGGCCGATGACCTGGACCGGGTGAAGGTCGGATCGGTCAGCCTGCCGATCGCGGTCGGGCTGCTGCTCATGATGTACCCGGTCCTGGCCAAGGTGCGCTACGACCAACTCGGTCAGGTGACCAGCGACCGCCGCCTGCTCATCGGCTCGCTCGTCCTGAACTGGATCATCGGGCCCGCGCTGATGTTCACCCTGGCCTGGCTGCTTCTGCCCGATCTGCCGACGTACCGAACCGGGCTGATCATCGTCGGCTTGGCCCGCTGCATCGCCATGGTGCTCATCTGGAACGAGCTCGCCTGCGGCGACCGCGACGCCGCCGCCGTCCTGGTGGCGATCAACTCCGCCTTTCAGATCATCGCCTTCGCCGGGCTCGCCTGGTTCTACCTACAGGTGCTCCCGCGCTGGCTGGGGCTGTCCACGACGAGCGTCCACTTCTCGGTCGCCGCGATCGCGTTGTCGGTGCTGGTGTTCCTCGGGATACCGCTCGTCGCCGGTTACCTGACCCGCACGATCGGCGAGCGAGCCAAGGGCCGCGAGTGGTATGAGTCCCGTTTCCTGCCCCGGATCGGGCCGGTCGCGCTCTATGGGCTGCTGTTCACCATCGTCGTCCTGTTCGCCCTCCAAGGGCACACGATCACCAGCAAGCCCTGGGATGTCGTGCGTATCGCGTTCCCGTTGTTGGCCTACTTCGCGGTCATGTTCGTCGGAGGCTTCGGACTGGGGCGACGACTCGGCCTCGGCTATGAGAAGACCACGACCCTGGCGTTCACGGCCGCCGGCAACAACTTCGAGCTGGCCATCGCGGTAGCCATCGGCACCTTCGGCGTCACCTCCGGCCAAGCCCTGGCCGGAGTTGTCGGGCCCCTCATCGAGGTCCCTGTGCTGGTCGCCTTGGTGTACGTCGCGTTGTGGCTGCGCCGCCGCTACTACCCGGAACGGACCTCATGAGCGTCAAACCCATCGTGCTGTTCGTGTGCGTCCACAACGCAGGCCGATCTCAGATGGCCGCGGGGTGGCTCAAAGCTATGGCGGAGGACCGCATCGAAGTCCGCTCCGCAGGCTCGGAGCCCGCGGACCATATCAACCCGCTCGCCGTCCAAGCCATGAGCGAAGTCGGGATCGACATCGCCGGTGAACAGCCGAAGACTCTGACCGTCGACGCCGTCTCGCGCGCTGACGCTGTCATCACGATGGGTTGCGGGGACGCCTGCCCCTACTTTCCCGGCAAGAAATATGAGGATTGGGAGCTCACCGATCCCGCCGGCCAACCGATCGAGGTCGTGCGCGAGGTCCGAGACCAGATACGACAGCGGGTGCAGGCACTCGTCGATCAGTTGCTGGCCGAGGTTCGTCCGTGAGGGCTACTCGCGTTCGAGAACAGCAACCCGAGCGAGGCCATTTGCGCTAGCCGGGCGCAACGGCGACGATCACCGTGAGAAGTCTCCGCCCGAACGGCTGTAGGAGCACTGATGACGCGTCGTCGCACCGCTTGGTGGTCAGTATTCGTGGCCCCATCGACGGAGGCCTTTCTGAAGACTT
>JAOPUY010000256.1 GCA_025963265.1 Frankiales bacterium
TTCTCGCCGCCCAGTTTTCGCCCATCGAGGCGATCGTCGATCACCCGCGCGGCATGAGTTCGGCGGGGGCTGGCATTCCTTACGGTCGGGACGGTCGGGCCTAGAACGTGTGGTCGGACTTCGGTAGCGAGACTTCGGTGACCAGAGGTGGAACATGGGAAGCCTGCTCGGCCAGCTGATCCCGGCTGCGTTGGTCGCCGCCCTGGCCCCGCTGCCGATCACGATCGTCGTCACCCTGCTGATGTCGAAGGGCGGCGTGGCCAAGGCCCTCGGCTTCGCCGGCGCGCTGGTCGCGGTGTTCGCGGTCATCGGCATCATCACGCTGGCGACCTCCAGTTCGAGCACCGGCACGAGCAGCAAGGGATCGGCCGTGACCGGCACAATCCTCGCGGTCCTCGGCGTGCTGTTCCTGGTGATCGCGGTCAAGCAATTGGTGAACGCCCCGGACCCTGACGCGCCGCCACCGAAGTTCATGACCGCGCTGGACACGATGTCGGTCGTGCGGGCGACGGTGTTCGGCGCGATTCTTGCGCTCATCAATGTCAAGCAGCTCGGCATCTACATCGGCGGCCTGGCGCAGATCTCGCACGCCGACGTGTCGACCGCGCAACGGTGGGTGGCCTTTGTCATCCTGTTGGTTGTGGTGCAGCTCGGGGTTATTGCTCCGATCCTCGTGTACGCGGTGGCGCGGGATTGGGCCTCGCGGCAATTGCTGCGATTCCGGGGTTGGCTGGTGCGAAACAACCGAGTCATCAGCATCGTGCTCGGTTTGGTCATCGGAATCTGGTTCACCATCAAAGGCGTGGCCCAGATCGCCTAACGGCGGAACGGTCACTCGGCGGGCCGCGAGGTTGCGATGCCAGCGCGCCCGCGACGACTGGCCCTCCTCAGCCCGGCGGCTGCGGCCGGAACGGGCGCAGTTCCACGCTGTCCCCGACGATCACCGCCGTGGCCGGCGGGACTTCCCGCCACAGGCCCGGCAGCGCCGCCAGCGGTTCGGACACGACGACGCGGGCGTTGCCGGTGAAGTGCTTCAGGCGCTCGCTCTGGGGGTATAGAGCCTGCACGGAAGCGATGTCCTCACTGACGTGCAACGAGTTGACCACTGGGCCGCTGGCGTAGCGCACGGCGCGCAACGTCTGGCCGTCGGTGAGCCCGATCGTCATCTGCAGCGGTTCGGCGATGCCGTTGGCCGTACCGACCGCCTCGACGAACCCGGCCATGCGCTCGAGCGCCTCGATCGGGGCGTCCTCGAGGCCAAAGGTCAGGGCCAGGTGGAACAGCAGTTCCGAATCGGTCGATCCGGCGATGCCGTTGAAGAGGCTCGGCGCGACCGCCCACAGCAGTTCGCGCCGCACTCGCTCGAAGTCGGCGACGTAGCCGTTGTGGACGAAGAGCCAGCGGCCGTGCCGGAACGGGTGGCAGTTCGTCTCCTGGACGGGTGTGCCGGTCGCGGCTCGGACGTGGGCCAGGAACATCGGGCTCTCGATTTCGGTCGCGAGCTCGGCGAGGTTGTCCTCGCCCCAGGCTGGCGCGTCGCTGCGGAACAGTGCCGGCGTGGCCCGCCGGCCGTACCAGCCCAGCCCGGTGCCGTCGCCGTTCGGGACGGCCATCCCGGGGGCGTGGATCCGGCTCTGCTGGATCAGCGAGCGTTCGGTGTCGTACAGCAGTTCGCGCACGACCACGGGATTGCCTGAGTACCCGAGCCACCGGCACATGCGACCACCTCCACCGCGACCCTGCGGGGTCCGGCCCCGCCCCGCCTCGTCCGGCCGGGGTGATTGGCCGGGGCCGGTCGAGGACAGCTGACCGCCGCGCTCCGGCCAGTCGAGGAGGCGGGCTGATCGCGAAGTAAAGTCGCAGGCCGACGATGAACCGTCCCCTCGGAGCGCCCCATGGTTGACAAGTCCCATAGCTATCAAGTCGAAGTCGTCTGGACCGGCAACCTCGGAGCGGGGACGATGAATTACCGCTCCTACAGTCGCGATCACGTCGCCGGCGCCGCCGGCAAGCCAGAGATCGAAGGCTCGGCCGACCGAGCCTTCCGAGGCTCGAACGCGCGCTGGAATCCGGAGGAGCTGCTCGTTGTCTCGCTGTCGCAGTGCCACCTGCTCTGGTATTTGGACCTCGCCGCCCGGGCGGGGGTCGTCGTCCTCGAATACCGCGACAATCCGGTCGGGACCATGCTTGAACAGCCGGACGGCGCCGGGCAGTTCAGCGAGGTGACCCTACGGCCCAACGTCGTGGTCGCGGAGCCGTCCATGTGTGAGCTCGCCTTGGAGTTGCACGACCGAGCGCACCACCTGTGCTTCATCGCCCGCTCGGTGAATTTTCCGGTCCGACACGAGCCAACGATCACCGCGAATGCCGATTAGCTGATCGGTCAATGAGGGAGTTTGTCGGGGGCCAGCACGAAGTCGAGGCGGACGATCCTGGCGTTGCGCACGGTGAAGGAGACCACGATGGAGAGCTCGTCGCCGTCATAGAGCGCGAGGCCGGTGGCGCCGTTCACCGAGACGGGTTCCAGGCGCTGGCCTTCGCGCACGTTGCCGGCGATGCCGAGGATGAAACGACCGACTCGATCAGCGCCGAGGACCGGACGTCGGGCCGCGTGCACCTGACCGCCGCCGTCGCTGGTGAGCAGGACCTCGGGGTCGAGCACGCGCAACAGGCCGGCCAGGTCGCCGCCGGCGCTCGCGCTGAGGAAAGCCGCGACCGCAGCGTCGTGCTCGGAGGCGGTGACCTGGACTCGCGGCGCATTGTCAGCGACGTGCTGACGCGCGCGAGCGGCTAGTTGGCGGACCGCCGCGGGTGACCGTCCGACGATGGCGGCCACCTCGTCGAACGGCAGGCCGAACAGGTCGTGCAGCACCCACGTCGTTCGTTCGGCGGGACTGAGTGTTTCGAGCACCACCATCAAGGCGTAGCTGACCGACTCGTCGAGCGTCACCCGGTCGGCGGGGTCGGTCGTCGTTTCCACGATCGGCTCGGGCAGCCACGGTCCGACGTAGCGTTCGCGCCGCACTCGCGCCGATTTCAGCAGATCTAGCGCGAGCCGGGCGACGGTCACGGTGGCCCACGCTTCGACGTCGAGGATGTAATCGCGGGCGTCGGCGGTGATCAGCCGCAACCACCCGTCCGACACCACGTCCTCGGCGTCGCTGGTGCTGCCGAGAACGGCGTAGGCGACCCGAATGAGCCGCGGCCGGGCCGACTCATAGGCGCGGGCCAGCTCAGCTGGCCGATCGATGGTCATCGGGTCACGAGGGCCGATGAGGCGAGCCAGTCGTCGAAGGTCTGGCGCCCGCGTGGCCCATTGCCGGTGGGTAGCAATGCTCCGTCGGCCATGGCCCGGCCGGCGGCGCCCGGCACCCGCACCCGACACAGAACTTTCTTGCTGCCGCGCGCGGTCCGGACCGCTCGAGCGAGATCGATGAGCTCGCGCTGCTGCGGGCCGCCTCGATCGGGGGCCCGGCCGACCGGCGCCTGGTCGACCAGCGCGACCAAGGCAGCGGCGACTTCGGCGGCCGCCACCGGCGCGACCAGCATCCGCGGCACGAACGCGATCGGGCCGCGCGCGCGGTCCAAGAGCTGACCGGCGAACTCGTGAAATTGCGTCGCGCGCAGGATGCTCACCGGTCGGCCACTGGCCAACGCCAGTTCCTCTTGGGCGCGTTTGCCGAAGTAGTAGCCGAAGTCGACCCGGTCGATGCCGACGATCGAGAGAATGACGTGATGCCGCACGTCGGCCCGCGCGCCGGCCTCGAGCAGGTGTCTGGTTCCCGCCTCGAAGAACGCGATGGAATCGTGCTTGCGCATCGTCGTCACATTGCTGACGTCAATGACCGCGGGCACGCCGCTTAGTGCCGCGTCCAGGCCCTTCCCCGTGGTGATGTCCACCCCGGCCGCACGGGCCAAGGTGACCGGGATGTGCCCGGCCGCTGACAAGCATGCTTCGACGTAGCGTCCGGCTAACCCGGTCCCGCCTGCTACCGCTACCCGCATCTGACTGCCTTCTTTCGCGCCGGTGAGTTCTGCCTACCAGACTGAAGACGAGACGGGCCTGCGGTTTGTGACATCGCCGATCTGGACGCTGATGTCACGCGGGCGCAGCGCTACCTCGTCGTAATTCAAGCAGCGACGCCGCGGTGGCGTCGCACCTTGAGTTGGAGGATGAGATGACTCGACTGGCCTTCGAGCGTTCAGGTAGTGGCGTCCCCGTGATTCTGCTGCACGGGCTCGGCATGTCCGGCCGGGTGTGGGATCCGATCGTGCCCGCACTCGCCGCTCGTTTCGAGGTGATCGTCATCGAGCTGCCGGGCCACGGACGCTCGGAGCCGTTTCCGGGCGAGGTCGAGCCGCTGCCCGCCGCGATGGCGGTCAGCGTCGCGAACCTGCTGGACGAACTCGGCATCGCCGAGGCCCATCTCGTCGGAAACTCGCTCGGCGGCTGGGTGGCCTTGGAACTCGCCCGCATCCGGACGGCGGCCTCGCTGACGCTGCTCTCGCCGGCCGGACTGTGGCGCGACGACGCCCCGCGCTACGCCCGGTTTAGCCTGCGGGCGTCGAGCTGGCTGGCCCGCCACGTTGGCGGTGCACTGGCCTGGTCGGCGACCTACCGGCTGGGCCGCCTGCTGATACTCGGTCAGACCCACGGTCGACCGACTCGATTGAGCGCCGCACAGGCCCGCGCGACCATCCAGGCCCTGGCTACCACTGCGGGCTTCGACGCCGCCTTGGCCGCGACTTCCCACCGGCGCTATCGATGCGGGCCGCCGATCAGCTCGCCGGTGACGGTCGCCTTCGGTTCCCGAGACCTCCTACTGCTGGCCCGCCAATCGCGCCACCTCGACCAACTCCCGACCCAGACCCGGCGAGCGGAGCTCCCCGGCTGCGGCCACGTGCCGATGTTCGACGACCCGTCCGCCGTCGCCGACCTGATCAGCGCCGCCGCCCTCGGATCACCGTGCGGATACGCGGCCAGCGCCACACCCAGGGAGAAGTCGCTACCGAACTACGGGGCGCCCTACTCGTAGAAGACGTCGACCGTGCTGATCGTGAACCCCGCGCCGGTAAGCAGTTCGACTATGGGTCGGCTGAACGTGCAGCCCCCCGCCAAGCGTTTCTCGATCGGGTCCAGCCGCCGCTGCCAGCGCTGCACCTTGGCGTCAGGCGCCAGCCCGTGCTCGACGAAGTGCAGCGGCGCTCCCGGCTTGAGCACCCGCCGCAGCTCGAGCAGCGCGGACCCTACGTCGGGGATCGTGCACATCGTCCAGGTCGTGAGCCCGGCGTCGAACGTGTCGTCCTCGAACGGCAGCGCCTGGCCGTCCAGGCCAGCGCGCTCGACGCGTATTGGGGTGGCTGCCAGCCGCTTGGCGGCCAGCTTCCACCCGAGGTCGGACGGTTCGACGGCGGCGATCCGCGCGACCGTCTCGGGGTAGTAAGGAACGTTGAGACCGGACCCGAAGCCGATCTCGACGACCTCACCCGCGAGGCCCTCGCAGACTCGCGCCCGCAGCGGACGCATTGACTTCGTCCCGCAGGCTGCGTTGACGATGTGCGGAACGACATGCTCCCCGTAGTAACCCATCGACCTCACGCCTTCCTGCCGAGCACGAGCAGACCCTCGCTTGGTTCATGCCGATCCTAGATCTCGCTGAGCGTGGCTCAGCCGCAATGCGATGGCGGTTTGACGCTACGCGTCCGGATCCTGAGTCCCCTCAGACAGCCGCGGGGCCGATGGCGACGAGCCGGCGTCTTGCCCCCGGTAGGCCGGCGCCCGTCCGGGCGTCTCGACCGCGCCTTTACGGAGCATCGGGAGCACCCGGGTGCGCACCAACTCCGACAACACGATCACGCTCGTGGACCGCACGACCGAGGCGGACCTCGTGATCTCGAGCAGCGTGCGCTGCAAGTCCTCGTGGGAGGTGGCGACGATCTTGCAGAGGACGTCCGCGACCCCGCTGGTCACATAGGCCTCGATCACGTTGGGGGACTGGTTCAGCTCGTCGCTGACCGCGTCCAGTGATCCCTGGGCGATCTCGAGAGTCACGAACGCCACCACCGGGTGGCCGGCGCTGGCCAGATCGATATCCGGTCCGTATCCGGTGATGATGCCGGCCGCCTCCATCTTGGCCAGCCGGGACTGCGCGGTCGCCCGGGCGACCTTCGTGACCCGGGACAGTTCCAGGTCGCCGATCCGCGGATGCTCGCGCAGCGCGCAGATCAACGCCAGATCGAGCTGATCGATGGTAGGCGACATGGTCCGATCCTACGACACAAGGTTGGCAAAATGTATAGCTGTTGCCCGTCCTGACTGGCCAGTCATGCCCGTATGGCTATCTCAGGATGGCTCGATTGTGCAGTTCGCTGAAGGGGGCTTGCATGTACTCAGGCGACCGGACGGAGTCCACCATGACGCTGCACCTGACTGACGCGGAACGCCTCGCGGAGCTCGATCTGGACCAGCTGGAGCAGCTGATCGGCCTGGTCGAGTACGACTCGGCCACCGATCCCTTTCCCGTCACCGGGTGGGACGCCGTGGTGTGGGCGGTCGGCAACGCCACCCAGGCCGCGCAGTTCTACCAAGCGGTGTACGGCATGGAGCTCGTCGCCTACTCCGGTCCCGAGACCGGCAACCGCGACCATCACGCCTACGTCCTCGAAAGCGGCGCGGTCCGCTTCGTCATCAAGGGCGCCGTCGACCCGGCCTCCGCGATCGCGGACCACCAGCGGGCGCACGGTGACGGCGTCACCGACATCGCGCTCGAGGTGCCGGACGTCGACGCCTGCATCGAGCACGCGCGCCGCCAGGGCGCGCGGATCCTGTCCGAACCGCACGATGAGAGCGACGAGCACGGCACGGTCCGGATGGCCGCTATCGCCGCTTACGGCGACACCCGCCACACCCTGGTCGAGCGTCGTCGGTACTCGGGACCCTATCTCCCGGGCTACGTCGCCCGCAGCGGCTCACTCGTTCGTTCGGCTGACGCCCCGAAGCGGGTCTTCCAGGCGCTGGATCACGTCGTCGGCAACGTCGAACTCGGACGGATGGATGACTGGGTCGAGTTCTACAACCGAGTCATGGGCTTCACCAACCTGGCCGAGTTCATCGGCGACGACATCGCCACCGAGTACAGCGCGTTGATGAGCAAAGTGGTGGCCAGTGGGAACCACCGGGTGAAATTCCCGCTCAACGAGCCGGCGCCGGGCAAGAAGAAGTCGCAAATCGACGAGTACCTCGAGTTCTATCAGGGACCCGGCGCCCAGCACCTCGCGTTGGCCACCAACGACATCCTGGCCGCCGTCGACCAACTCCGCGCGGCCGGCGTGGAATTCCTCGACGCCCCCGACTCCTATTACACCGACCCCGAGCTGCGCGAGCGCATCGGAGCAGTGCGGGTGTCGATCGAGGAACTCCAGTCTCGCGGCATCCTGGTCGACCGCGACGAGGACGGCTATCTCCTGCAGATCTTCACTAAACCGATCGGCGACCGACCCACCGTCTTCTTCGAGCTGATCGAGCGGCATGGGTCGCTCGGATTCGGCAAGGGCAACTTTCGCGCGCTGTTCGAGGCGATCGAACGCGAGCAAGCGACCCGCGGCAATCTCTAGCCATCGGAGCAGACATGGCGCACTACCGACGGTCGGGGGACATCCCGCCTAAGCGGCACACCCAACACCGCAGCCCAGACGGCGCGCTCTACTACGAGGAGCTGATGGGCTCCGAAGGCTTCTCTTCCGACTCCTCGCTGCTCTATCACCGGTCAGTGCCGTCGGCGATCACCGAAGCGCGGACCTGGGAACTGCCCGACCAGTCCACCAGTGGCAATGAGCCACTGCTGCCCCGGCACTTCCCGCTGCACAGCCTGTTCGGATCCGGCGGCGACCAAGCCAGCGGTCGCAACATGGTCACCGACCGACGGCTCGTGCTGGGCAACGACGACGTCCGCATCAGCTACGTCGTCGCCGACGCTGATTCACCCTTGTACCGAGACGCGATCGGCGACGAATGCGTCTTCATCGAGTCCGGCCGCGGGCGGCTCGAGACCGCCTTCGGCCACCTCGAGTTCGGGCCGGGTGACTACCTGATC
>JAOPUY010000262.1 GCA_025963265.1 Frankiales bacterium
TGAAAATCACAGCCGGCGGACGGGGTGAGAGGCGGTGTGATGTCACAGCTCGTAGAGCGGACTCCCGCTCTCACTGGCGACGCATCAGCCGACGCATCCGTCGACGCATCAGCCGAGGCCCGAGCGACTCGGCGACTAGACCTTCCCGACAACGGTTTCACTCGTTGGCTCGGCGAACGCGGCCACATCTTGCTCGCCGTGGTCGGCGCCCTGGCCTTCATGGTGATCCGGCCGCCGGTCGCCGATTTGCAAGCCGCCGACGCGCGCGCCGCCGCCGCCGGACGGCACGTCGGACTCGGCTACTGGCTGTCCTGGTTCGGCGGGTCGACGCCCGGCCAATACTCGATCCTCACCCCGCTGCTCGCCTCGGCGCTCGGCGTCACGACGATCGCCGGGCTGTCGGTGCTAGGCATCGCGACCATCGCCCGGCCGCTGCTGGCCGGCACGGCCCGGCCGACCTCCGGGGCCTACCTGGTCGTCGCCTCGGCCCTGGCCAATCTCTGGTCGGGCCGGGTGCCGTTCTCGGTGGGCATCGCCGTCTCATTGACCGGCCTGCTGCTGTTGCTGCGCGGCCGGCCGCTGCTGGGCGGCGTCGTCAACGGCGCGGCCACCGTGTTCTCCCCGCTCGGGCCGGCGTTCATCCTGCTCGCGATCGTCGGCCCGGCGTTCGCGAAACGGGAGTGGCGAACGTCGGCGATCATCTTCGCCATACCCAGCGTCCTCGGCCTGATCATCCCCTCGATGCTGTTCGGCGCGCCGGCGGCGATGCCCTTCGCCTGGACGACGCTGGCCTGGACGGTGGGGATCGTGCTGGCCGCGAGCTTGCTCGACCTGCCGCGGGAGATCAAATACGGGTTGTGGGCGGCGGTCATCGCCAGCGTCGGCGCCTTCGTCATCCCGTCCGGGGTGGGCGCCAACATCAGCCGGTACGCGTTCTTGCTGCTGCCGCCGATCGTCTGGGCCGCCGCCCGCAATCCCCGCAAAGTCATCGTGCTGGGGCTGCTGCCCGCCTTTGTCTACAGCGGCTATCTCGTCGCGCGCGATCTCGAGGCGGCCTCGCAGCCGTCGGCGCAGCAGACCTATTACACCGGTCTGCGGGCCGAGTTGGCCACCCTGCCGGACCGGGACAACCAGCGGGTCGAGGTGCTCGACACGGCGACGCACCGCGCGGCGGTCGAGCTGGTTCCCGAGGTGTACCTGGCCCGCGGCTGGGAGACCCAGTCCGACTCATCGAACAATGCGATCTTCTACAACAATGCGCTGCTGAACCCGATCAGCTACCGGGAATGGCTCGATGACAACGCGGTGGCCTGGGTCGCGGTGCCGACGGCTCCGGGCGCGGGCTATCAAAGCGAGGCGGCGCTGATCAAAACTGGGCTGCCCTACCTGAACGAGTTCTGGCACGACGAGCAGTGGACCCTGTACGCGGTGAGCACGCCGTCGGAGATCGTGCCCGCGCCGGCCACCGTGGTGTCCTCGACGGAGACCCGGTTCGTGTTCGACCTGACCCAGGCGGCCACCTTGCACCTGTCGTTGCGGCCGGCCCGCTTCCTGCACATCACCAACCTCAATCCGCTCGGCCCGCAGGTCTGCCTGTCCTCCAACCGCCCAGATGAGATCAACGCGACTTTCGCCGCGGCCGGCCGGTACGTGCTGACCTCGGGGTTCGCCGTGACCAGCTCGGTCCACGCTAGTTGTCCCGCCCCGTGACCGTCCTGCGTCTGCTGTCCTACAACATCCGATCGCTGCGCGACGACGAGGACGCGGTCACCCGGGTGATCAAGGCGGCTCGGCCCAACGTCGTCCTCATCCAGGAGGCGCCCCGGTTCCTGCGCTGGCGCTCGACCGCGGCCCGGATCGCTCGTCGCAGCGGCCTGATCGTCGTCGGCGGAGGGGGCAGCGCGGCCGGGAATCTGCTGCTGTCCGGGCTGGAGGTCGATCGGATCGCCCAGCGCGACGTCCTGCTCACCCGCGACCGACGGCTGCACCAGCGCGCGACCTCGATGGCGGTGCTGCAACTAGCCGGGCGCCGTTTCGCCGTGGCCGGCACTCATCTCGACCTCGAAGAGGCCCCGCGAATCCGGCACGTCGGCGAACTGCACGCCGCGGCCGCTGCGTTCGTGCCGCCGGAGGTGCCGCTGATCATCGGCGGCGACATGAACGACGACCCCGGCTCGACGGTGTGGAAGTCGCTGGAATCCCACGGCGTCGACGCCTGGGCGGCGAGCGGAACCGGCGACGGCATCACCTCCAGCGTCGCGCTGCCCCGCCGCCGAATCGACGGCGTCTTCGTCGACCCCCGACTCAGCCTCATCAGCACCGAGGTGATCAACACCCCTGACGTGCAGATCGCCAGCGACCACCGTCCGCTGCTGGTCCAGATCGAGCTCGGTTAAAGCCGACGGACGACGATTCCCAACAGCCCCGGCCCCACGTGCGCCCCCACTACGGCTCCGACCTCGGAGGCGTAGAGGTCGCGCAGGTTCGGGATCGCCGACGCCAGCTGCTCGCTGACTTGGGCCGCCCGTTCGGCCGAAGCCAGGTGCTGCACCGCGACGTCGACCGGCAGCGACCCCGCCGCGGCGACCGCGATCTGCACCAGCCGGGCGATCGCCTTGGACGAGGTGCGCACCTTCTCCAGGCCGACGATGCGGCCCTCGACGATGTGCAGCAGCGGTTTGACGGCCAGCGCGGTGCCCAGCCAGGCGGCGGTCGCCCCGATCCGGCCGCCGCGGTGCAGCCATTCCAGCGAGTCGACGTAGAACAGCGCCGAACTGCGGTCCACGCACTCGGAGGCCGCTTTGGTGACCAGTTCGGCGTCCTGCCCCTCCGCCGCCGCCCGCGCCGCGGCCATCACCGCGAAACCGAGGGCCATCGCGGTCGCGCGGGAGTCCAGCACCGTCACCTGTCCGGGCGCGAAGTCCTTGGCCGCCAGCCGAGCCGAGTCGCAGGTTCCTGACAGTTGCGCCGACAGGTGCACCGAGACCACCGCACTGGCCCCGTCGGCTAAGGCTTGCCGGTAGACCTCGACGAACTCAGCCGGAGCGGGACGGGAGGTGCTCACCGTGGCGTGATCGAGCAGCGCCTGGGTGACGTCGGCCGGCGACACCTCGATGCCCTCGCGACCACTGCGACCGGCCCACTCGACCTGCAGGGGCACGATCCGGACGCCGAGTTCGGCCGCCAAGTCGACCGGCAGGTAGCAGGTTGAGTCGGTGACGATCGCGACGGGCCGCGCAGTCTGCATGGCAGAAGGCTAGACGACGAAATTGATCAAGCGCCCGGGAACGGCGATCACGCGCTTGACTGCTCGGTCCTCCAACGCCGCGAGCACCTTCAGGTCAGCCCGAGCCGCGGCTTCCATCACCGTCGCGTCTGCCCCGGCCGGCAGTTGCAGGACGCTGCGGACCTTGCCGTTGACCTGGACCGGCACCGAGATCGTGTCGTCGACCAGTAACGCCTCGTCGGCCTCGGGAAAGGGCTCCCAGGCCAGGGACGTGGCGTGGCCGAGCCGCGACCACAGCTCCTCGGCCGCGTGCGGGGCCAGGGGCGCCACCATCAGGACCAGGGCCTCGGCCACCGCCCGCGGCGCCCCGCCGCTCGGATAAGCCAGCGTCACCGCGTTGTTGAGCTCGGTCACCCGGGCGATCGAGGAGTTGAAGCGCAGCGACTCATAACCCTCGCGCACCGCGTGAATCGTCTTGTGCAGCAGCCGATTCAGCTCTTCGGGCACCTCGGTCTCGGCCACATGCGGCTGGCCCGTCCGCTCGTCCAGCACGGTGCGCCAGAGCCGCTGCAGCAACCGGTAGGAGCCGACGACCGCCTTGGTGTCCCAGGGCCGAGATTGCTCCAGCGGGCCGGTGAACATCTCGAACAGCCGCAAGGTGTCAGCGCCGTAGCTGGCATACATCTCGTCCGGCGTCGTGACGTTCTTCAGCGACTTACCCATCTTGCCGTACTCACGGTTGACCGGGTTTCCGTCGTGGCTATAACGGGTTTCGCCGTCGACCGTCTCCTCGATGACTTCGGCCGAGGGGACGTAGGCCCCGCGGACGTCGGTGTAGGCGAAGGCCTGCACGTAGCCCTGGTTGACCAGCCGGTGGAAGGGCTCAGAGCTCGAGATGTGGCCGAGGTCGAACAGCACCTTGTGCCAGAAGCGGGCATAGAGCAAGTGCAGCACCGCGTGCTCCACCCCGCCGACGTAGAGGTCGACGCCGCCGAGCGGACGATCGGCGGTGGGACCCATCCAGTAGTTCTCGATCGCCGGGTCGACGAGCGCGCCAGCGTTGTGCGGATCGAGATAGCGCAGCTCGTACCAGCACGATCCGGCCCAGTTGGGCATCGTGTTGGTCTCGCGCCGGTAGGTCTGGGGCCCGTCGCCGAGGTCGAGTTCGACGGTGACCCAGTCGGTCAGCCGACCCAGCGGCGGCTCGGGGTCGGAGTCGACGTCATCGGGCGGGAAGGACTTGGGCGAGAAGTCGTTGGTCTCGGGCAGCAGCAGCGGCAGCATGTCCTCCGGCAGCGCGACCGGCAGGTCGTTGGCGTCCCAGACGATCGGGAACGGCTCCCCCCAGTACCGCTGGCGGCTGAACAGCCAGTCACGCAACCGGTAGGTGATCGCGCCGCGGCCGGCGCCGATCTTCTCCAGGTAGTCGATCATCACAGCCTTGGCCTCGGTCACGCCGAGGCCGTTGAGGTCCAGATCGGCGTTGGCCGAGTTGATGGCCGGACCGTCACCGGTGAACGCCTTGCCGCCGGCGTCCTCGAAGCCTTCGCTGGGCGCGACCGTGCGGATGATCGGCAGGTCGAAGGCCTCGGCGAAGTCCCAGTCGCGCTCGTCCTGTCCGGGAACGGCCATGATCGCCCCGGTGCCGTAGCCCATCAGCACGTAGTCGGCGATGAACACCGGCAGCCGGGCGCCGGTGACCGGGTTGACCGCGTAGGAGCCGGTGAAGACGCCGGTCTTGGTCTTCGACTCGGTCGCGCCTTGCCGGTCCTGGTCGGTCTTGCCGGCCGCGGACTGCTGATAGGCCGCCACCGCCGCCGCCGGCGTGGCGTGGCCAGCGGTCCAGCTCGCGGCGACGTCGGCCGGCCAACTCGGCGCCGTCAGGGCCGCGACCAGCGGATGCTCGGGAGCCAGCACCAGGTAGGTCGCGCCGAACAGCGTGTCCGGACGGGTGGTGAAGACGGTGATCGGCTCGGCTTGCGCCGACCCGCGGGCCGACGGTTCCACCCGGAAGTCGACGTGCGCGCCCTGCGAGCGGCCGATCCAGTTCTTCTGCATGGTCCGGACTTTGTCCGGCCAGTCGATGTGGTCCAGGTCGGCGACCAACCGGTCGGCGTAGGCGGTGATGCGCAGCATCCACTGGGCCAAGGGCTTGCGGAACACCGGGAAGTTGCCGCGCTCGGACCGGCCGTCGGCCGTCACTTCCTCATTGGCCAGCACGGTGCCCAGGCCCGGGCACCAGTTGACCGGCAGCTCGGAGATGTAGGCCAGCCGGTGCCGGTCGATGACGACTCGGCGCTGGAGGTCGTCGAGCTCGGACCAGGGCCGGTCGTAGTCGTTGGCGCCCTCGTCGGGCTCGCGCTGCCCGGCGTCCAACTCGGCGATCAGGTCGGCGATCGGACGGGCCCGGCCGACGCCCTCGTCAGCCTGGGTGTCGTAGTAGGAGTTGAACAGCTGCAGGAAGATCCACTGCGTCCAGCGGTAGTAGCCCGGGTCGGTGGTCGCGAACACCCGGCGCTGATCGTGGCCCAGGCCCATCCGGCGAAGCTGCCGTTTGAAGATCTCGATGCGGCCGTAGGTGGTGGTGGCCGGGTGCTGGCCAGTCTGGACCGCGTACTGCTCGGCCTGAAGCCCGAAAGCGTCGAAGCCCATGGTGTGCAGCACGT
>JAOPUY010000308.1 GCA_025963265.1 Frankiales bacterium
ACGCACACCGGTTGGACGGGCTTACGCCTACTCGCTCGTGGGAGGAACCCAAGGAGCCCGGTCGAATATGACGGCGCATCAGATGTTGAAGCTGCTCGATGAGGAGTCTGATCGAGTCGGCGTGCTCACGCGCTTCGTTGCGGAGCTCGATCCGGCCGACGAGAAGGTGCTGGCCTCGCTTATAGATCGGGCGAAGAAACCCCCGCGACGACGGGCTGAGTGACGTGATCGCGTACGGGGCTGCTCCCTTTGTGGCGAGTTTGCTGCTGTTCGCGTTCTCTCCTCGACTGGCCGCCAAGCTGCGGCCTCGTCTGGCGGTGCCCCTGCTGACCGGCTTGGCCCTCAGCATCGCGCTGTGTACCGGATTGGTGCTATCGGCCGCCGCGCTTCTCGTCTGCCTGCAATACGGGCCGGTGGCCAAGCTGGGCCAATGGTCTCCCGCGGCCCTACGGGCCGGCAGTGGCCTGCCGAACGCAGTTGGCTTGGCGGCGCTCGCGGTTGTCACTTTGTGTCTGGCCGCCGCGGCCGTGCGGCTTCGTCGGTCGGTGCGCGACCTTCGGAATGCGCGCCTGCTGGCGCGAGAGATGCGTCCGACGTCCGGGATGCTCGTCGTCGTCGATGACGACGTCCCAACGGCTTACGCGGTGGCCGGCGCGACGGGCCGCATCGTGGTGTCAACGTCCATGTTGGCCGCTCTGTCCAGCGCTGAACGTCGAGTCGTGCTGGCCCACGAAGCCGCCCACCTGGATCATCACCATCATCTGTACCTTCACCTGGCCCGACTAGCGGCCGCCGCCAACCCACTACTGCGACCGACTGCGACCGCCGTCCTCACCGGCATCGAACGCTGGGCCGACGAGGTAGCCGCGGACGAGGTCGGCGACCGTGAGCTCGCCGCGCAGGCAGTGGCGCGGGCGGCGCTAGCTCGCGCCAGATGTCGGCCGGAGCCGCGCGCGATGGCCGTCGCCGACCACAGCGTGGTCGAACGCGTCGAGGCCTTGTTGCGGCCGACCGTGCGGCGTCAATTCGGCACCGTCGCCCTCGTGGTTCTCGCTGCTGCGATGAGCTGGCTGTCGGCCGGAATCATCACACTACGAGTCGACGACATCGTCCAGGTCGCGGAGAGCCTCTACTCCCGACACTGAATCGACCGTCCGCTCAGCCTTCGGGCGTCAACGTCGCCGGAGATGTCCGGTGAGACCGGGAAGTACCTGGGTCCCCTCCTTCTGAACCGCGGTCAGCCCCGCCTGACCAACTCAGCCCCGCCTGACCAACTCAGTGCCGACCTCGCACGGACGCCGTCGTCGAGGGGCTTTCCCGGGCCGCCGTCCTGGCTCTCTCGGCGGTGACGGCGCCGGCATCAACGGCTCTGGACTTGTCCGCCTCGGGGTCTTGGCACCACGACAGCCACCACGAACGCCACCCGGCTGCCGATCGCCCAGGCGAGTCCGCTCACTCCTGAGCGCGACCCGCGCGGGCGATCAGCACGACCGCGAAGTAGGTCGCGAAGGCGATGGCAAGGTGCATGACCATCAGGACCGAAACCGCCTGCGGAGATTGACCTTGATACAGAAGCCACACGTCTGGCAGCAGCAGTACGAGGGTGACCAGAACCGCCAGCCGCGAGTAAACCCAGCGCGGCGCCGAGCTCACACGGGTGATGACGGGCCAGCCGAGGCACGCGACGAGAACCCCGATGACGGTCAGTTTGGCGTAGTCGGCGAACTGAAAGTGCGCATAACCCTTCGTGCTCGGAAAGAGCGTTTCGCCGAGGCGGACAATCACCGCGTCGGCCGCCAGCGAGCCGGCGATCGCGACGACCGTCGCGACCGCGATTTGCGCGGCGGACGGCTGCCGATGCCTCGGCGCGAAATCGATACGGATCCGACTCAGAGGTCCAAGCCGTGAATCGGCATTTGACACGGGTTCTTCCTTTCGGGGGCGTTGTCCTGATGTCACGGTTGCAGGGCGAACCGCTACGGGCGATTGTGAACAACCTTCCTCTGCGAACCATCTCAACGCGCTGCGCAACGCTGGCCCACCACAAACCCCCGCTCAAAGCGAGTTGAGAGAATATTCAGAGCCCCCATATTTTCGAACGCTTCGCGCGCGAGGACAGCTCCCGAGCCAAACGCGGTGGCGAGAGCGGTCTAGGACGGGCGGCCGTGGAAGCCATCGCCCGCGCTCACCAGGGATCCCACTCGACAGCCAATGACTAACTCCCTAGCAGGTCTCGCGCCGCTCCGCGGGCCAGTTGAATGACCGCGGCGCCCATCAACATCAGCAGCGTGAGCAGGGCAAGACCGGAGCCCACCCCGCGGTTGACGTGTTCGTCGAACACCCCAACCCCGATGACGATGCTCAACAGCGGATCGACCGTCGCCGCCGCCGGCAGACTGGCCGACAGCGGCCCGGCTTGAAACGCGAGCTGATTGAGGAGGAGTCCAGCAGCGCCTACGAGGACGACAGCGTAAAGCTGCCAGCTGCTGAACACCGCGAGCGGAGCGCGGACCGCGATCCCGGTCAGCGACTTGAGCAGCGCGGCGGAG
>JAOPUY010000283.1 GCA_025963265.1 Frankiales bacterium
GGTAGTCGCCGACGGCCTCCTCGCTGACGACCGCGCCTATGGGCAGGGCGCCTTGCAGCTCGGCCACCGGAAGTCCGGCCCGGGCGGAGAAGCGCACCTTGCCGGCCGAGTCCTGCCGGGTTAGCGCCGCCGGGGTGCCCTCGGCCACGACCTGCCCGGCGTGCAGCACGACCACGTTGTCGGCCAGCTCCTCGGCCTCGTCCAGATAGTGGGTGGTCAGCACGATGCTCACGCCGTCCGCGCGCAGTTCGCGGATCAAGGCCCAAGTGGTGCGCCGGGCTTGCGGGTCCATGCCGGTGGTGGGCTCGTCGAGGAACAGCAGCTCCGGTCGGCCGACCAGGGCCATCGCCAGCGACAGTCGCTGCTGCTGACCGCCGCTGAGTCGCTTGACCGGCTTGTCGGCGACCTCGGCCAGGCCGAGGCGTTCGAGCAAGGTCGACGGCGGGATCGGGTGGGCGGCGTAACTGGCGAACAACTCGAGCATCTCCAGCGCCTTGGCGCCGGTGTAGCCGCCGACACCGTCTTGCAGCATCACGCCGACGCGGGGGTGCAGCTTCGAGCTGTCGCGGGCCGGGTCCAGTCCCAGCACCCGCACCTGGCCGGCGTCCAGACCGCGGAAGCCCTCGCAGATCTCGATGGTGGTCGTCTTGCCGGCGCCGTTGGTGCCCAGCAGCGCGAGCAGCTCGCCCGCCTCGACGCGCAGTGAGACCCCGTTGACGGCGGTGTGCTGTCCGTAGCGTTTCACGAGGTCGCGGACCTCGACGGCGGGGGCAGGCACACGATGAGTCTAGGTACCGCCGAGCCCGGCCTGCGCACGGCTACTGGCTGGCTTTGACCGCGCTCGCGTAGGTGTTGACGTAATCCTGCCCGGACAACGCTTGGATGGATTCCCGGATCGTCTCGCAGACCTCGCGCAGGATGCGGGCCGAGCGCTCGTCCTCGGCCCGGCCGGAGAAGTCCAGCGCGGGACCGTAGTGGACTTCGACCGGGGCGAGGCGCCAGCGCGAATTTCCCGGGCTGAGCGCGTGATCGGTGCCGACCAGCCCGACCGGGATCACCGGCGCGCCGGTGCGCAGCGCCAGCCGAGCCACCCCGGTCCGGAACTTGTGCAGCCGGCCGTCGGGGGAGCGGGTGCCCTCCGGAAAGATGCCGAGCAGCTTGCCCAAGGCGAGCAACTCCGCGCCGCTGGAGATGGTCGCCGCGGCCGCCCGAGTGTCCTCGCGCTCGACTGGAACGTGACCGAACTCTCGGAAGACGGCGGCCGTGACCCGGCCGCGGACGCCCGTGCCGTTGAAGTACTCGGCCTTGGCGAAGTAGAGCACCTGGCGGCGCGCCGTCACCGGCGTGAAGATCTCATCGGCGGCCGAGAGGTGGTTGGCCGCGATGATCGCCGCCCCGGTGCGGGGCACGAATTGCTGCCCGGTCACCTCGGGTCGGAAAAGCGCGCGCAGCACTGGCGAGACAGTCAGCTCGGCGGCCCGGTAAAGCACGGGAGCAACCTACCCCGCGCGACTCGCCCGGACGCGGACCCGGGGTGGGGCCCGCTCGGGAAATAAGTCATACTGGTGTTGTGAAATTCGCGCAGCCCGATTCTCAGACGCATTCTGAGACTGACGCCGGGGTGCCGCCCGCCGAGGGCCGCACCCGGGATTCGGTTGCCCGGTTGATCCTATCGAGCGGACCGATGACCGCGGCCGCCTTGGCCGAGCGGCTCGGCCTCTCGGCCGCGGCGATCCGCCGGCACCTCGACGCGCTGGTCGCCGACGGCCTGCTGGTCGAGGTCGAGCCCCGCAGCTCCCGGGCTCCGCGCGGCCGCGGTCGCCCGGCTCGGGCCTACGCGCTGACCGATATCGGCCGCAGCGGCTTCAACCACGCCTACGACGACCTGGCCTCGACCGCGCTGCGCTACCTGCGCGAGACCGGCGGCGAGACGGCCGTCCGGGCCTTTGCCGATCACCGAGCCCGCACCCTGGCCGATCACCTCGGCACCAGCGTCGCCGCCAGCCGGCGCCCACCTGAGTCGGAAGTGTCAGACGGCCGGGGCACTATCACCGAGCGGGTGATGTTGATCGCCGAGGCGCTGACCGACGAGGGCTACCTGGCCAACGTCGAGCACGCCGGAAGCGGGCTGCAGATCTGCCAGCACCACTGCCCGGTGGCCCACGTGGCCGCGGAGTTCCCGGAGCTGTGCGAGGCCGAGACGCGGGCGCTGGCCGAGGTGCTGGGCAGCAATGTCCAGCGATTGGCGACCATCGCCCGAGGCGACGGCGTGTGCACGACGCACGTGCCCACGACGGCCGTCCCGAAGTCCGAAGTCAAGTCTGAAGTCGTTGTGAAGAAAGATCCCCTGCAAGTCACTAGTTCCCAGCCCGGGAGGCCCGCGTGACCACCACCCCAGATCGCGTTCTGACTCAAGACGAGCAGATCGACGCGCTGTCCACATACAAGTTCGGTTGGTCCGATACCGACGTCGCCGGTTCGACCGCGCGTCGCGGCATCAACGCCGACGTCGTACGCAACATCTCCGCGCTCAAGAACGAGCCGCAGTGGATGCTCGACCTGCGCCTGAAGTCGCTGCGTCTGTTCGGCAAGAAGCCGATGCCCAACTGGGGCTCCGACCTCACC
>JAOPUY010000287.1 GCA_025963265.1 Frankiales bacterium
AGCGACTGGCGCTCGGCGTGCTGTCCTCGGACTGAATCTCATCCTCGGCCTACGGCACCGAGGAGATGCTGATCGTCCTGCTCGGCGTCTTCGGCCTGGCCGGCTTCCACATCCTGGCCCCGATGACGGCCGTCATCCTCGTGATTCTCACCTTGATGACGCTCTCCTACCGCGAAGTCGTCATGGTCTACACCCGAGCTGGCGGCTCCTATGTCGTCTGCCGGGAGAACTTCGGCTACAAGACGGCTCAGATCGCCGCGGTGGCACTGCTCATCGACTACATCGTGACGGTGGCGGTGCAGGTCGCCGCCGCCGTCGCCGCCATCACCTCGCTGATCACCTCGCTGGCCAACTACCGCATCGAGATCGCGATCGTCGTCATCGTGCTGCTGGCCTACGGCAACCTGCGGGGCATCCGCGAGGCCGGTCAGGCCTTCGCGATCCCGACCTATTTCTTCTTCGGCGCGGCGACCATCGTCATCATCACCGGCGTGATCCGCGAGATCATGGGCGACCTGCCCCGCTACGCGATCGATCGAGCAGGCCAGATCCCGGTGCACGACAAGGGCTACGGCATCTTCTCGGGACTCGCGATCTTCTACCTGCTCAAAGCGTTCGCCAACGGCGGCTCCTCGCTGACCGGGCTCGAGGCGATCTCCAACGGCGTGAGCGCGTTCAAGAACCCCTCCGGCGTGAACGCCCGCAAGACGCTCTCGATCATGAGCGCGATCCTCGGCTCGCTGGTGCTGGGCATCAGCTACCTGGCCTTCGAGACGCACGCGACGCCGTACACCGGCGGCAGCCCGACGGTGATCAGCGAGGTGGCCCGGGCCGCCTTCGGCCAGTCCTGGTACGGCAACACCGGCTACGTCATCGTGCAGATCACCACCGCGTTGATCTTGATAACGGGCGCGAACACCCCGTTCACCGGATTCCCGTTCCTGGCCAGTTTCATCGCCGAGGACTCGTTCCTGCCCCGGCAGAGGACCCGTCGCGGGCACCGGCTCGCCTTCAGCAACGGCATCATCGTGCTCACCGTCGCCGCGCTGGCCTTGATCATCGTCGTCGGCACGACCGTGAACAAGCTCGTCCCGTTCTATGCGATCGGCGTCTTCACCGGGTTCACGATGGCCGGCTTCGGCATGGCCAAATACCACCACCGCATGCGGGAACCGGGGTGGCGCCGAAAGCTGGCCATCAACTTCGCCGGTGGCTTCGTGTCGATGATCATCGTCATCATCTTCGCGGTGGTGAAGTTCACCGAAGGCGCCTGGCTGGTCGTGCTGCTGTTCCCCGTCGGCTGGCTGGTGCTGATGCGGCTGAACCGCCAGTACCGGGCCGAAGCTCGCGCGCTGAACGTCGTCACCAAGCTGACCACGAGGCCGGCGGCCTCGGGCGGCGTCGCGGCGGTGGACGCGGTGATCGGCCACCACTACCCGCGGCACGTCGTCCTGGTCTTCGTCGACCGGTTGGACCTCGCGGTGATCCGGGCGCTGCGCTACGCCGGCAGCCTGCGGCCGACCGACGTCCGAGCCGTGCACCTGAGCCTGGACTCGCAGGCCGCGCACCTGCTGCAGGCGGAATGGATCGCCCGCGGACTGGGCGATCGGGTGCCACTGGAACTCGTGGAGTGCCCCGACCGGCGGCTGCTCAGAACGGCGTCCAAGATCGCGTTGCGGACCGTCATCGCCGAGCAGGCCGAGGTGACGGTGCTGCTCCCCCGTCGGTCCTTCAAGCGCGTCTCGCAGCGGCTCTTGCACGATCGAACCGCGGACAAGATCGCCTACGCGGTCAGCCGGCTGCCCCACGTCGCGGCGACGATCGTCCCGTTTGACACCACTTTGTCGCAGGCGTTCGAAGACCGGTTGACCAGCAGCCGGGACAAGGCCGCCAGCGAGCGCGCCCTCCTGGCCGATCCGGCCGAGTCCCCGGTGAATGCGCCGGTGAGCGCACCGCTGGCCGAGTCCGTCCTCGAGTACCAGGTGAGCGAGGACGGCACGACCCCGATCGGCGCCGTGCGCTGGAAGCAGCAGGTGACGATCGAGGGGCGGATCAAGGTGCTTCAAGTCGGCACGACGGCGGGAAAGTCACTGGAAGCCCAGGTCTTCGACGACACCGGCGGCATCCGGTTGCTGTTCTTCGGGCGCACCCAGATCCCGGGCATCGAGCCGGGGGCGATCGTCCGGGCCACCGGCCGGATCGGGGAATACAAGGGGCACCTGGCCCTGGCCAATCCCCGGTATGAACTCCTCGAGGAGCGGGTCTAGGGCCCCGAGCCAGGCAGTTCAGCCGGGTCAGCCGTTTGCGCCGGTCAGTGTCCCTCGGAGTTGATCTCGGCCAGCCATTTGTTGTAGGCGACCAGCCGGGCGTCCTGGTCGTCGAAGTCCAGGTCGTCCACCACGTCGTCGCCCTGGCCGGCGCCGGCGTGGTCGGCGAAGTTCGCCCGCCGCGCCCGCTCCATCCAGCCGCCGGTGTCGCGCCGTTGGCGTTCGGGATCGCGCAGCCAGCCCATCACCAGTCCGATCATCACCGCGGCCATGATCGCGTCGCCGCCGAACCACATGATCGAACCGCCGGTGTGGGTGTCGGACAACGGGTTCACGTACAGGCCCGGGACGGTGAGCATCGCCACGGCGTGGTTGCCTTGCAGCAACACCAGGCCGACGAAGGTGTCGACGGCCATGGAGATCGCGAGCAACAGCCAGCGCGCCGGCGTGGAGAGCTTCCAGCGAATGGGGGCATCGCCCAGCACCAGCAGGAAGAACTGGCAGCCGACGAGCAGGTAGACCAAGTGCTCGACCTGGCCGGCCCAATCGTTGCGCATGATCGTGTCCATCAGCCCGGTGAGGTGGCTGCCGACGATGACCGCGGTGTAGCTGGCCAGCACCACCGGCGGTGCGGTGAGGATGGTGAACGCCCAGGAGTTGAGCACGCGGTCGATCCGGGCGCGATCGCGCGGATTGCTGGCCAGCCGGCTGAGCTCGATCGGACGCCCGGCCATGAGCAGGACGGGCGCCCCCATCACGAAGATCAGGTGGCCCAGCATGTGCGCGGAGAAGAACGCCTGGTCATAGACGCCGATGCTGCCGCAGGTCGCGATGACGCAGAGCGCGAGCCCGCCGAAGAACAGCGCGACGCGCGACAGCGGCCACTTCTCGCCGCCGGCGCGACTGCGGGCCTTGACCACCCCGGTCAGGTACCACGCGCCGAGCAACACCACGAAGGCGACGGCCACCGAGTTGAGCTGCCAGACGGTCAGCAGCGACGAGCCGAGCAGCTGCTTGACGGTGCCGGCCGAGCCGAGCCGGGTCAGGGCCGCGGCCGTCCCGTGCTCGCTCATGCCGCTCGTCCCGCCCATGGTCATGGCATCGTGAGCGCCCATCGCGTGGGTGGGCGTCGACAGGTTGCGCACGACGGCGATCGTCAGCGCGAGCAGGATCGCGAACGCGCCCAGCCAGATCGTCCACATCGAGCGGGCGTCGCTCTGTGGCTCGAGCGGGGCTGCGGCTGGCCCAGTCGTCGGCGCGGGTGCGGAACTGGTCACGGCGTATCAGTCGTCGAGCGGTGGCCCATGGTTCCTGCGATCTCTCATACGTGCCGCAGCTCACGCCGCGGGCGGTGCCTTGGATTCTACGAGTTGAAGAACATCTGGTGTGGGCTGACATCAACCTGACCCTCGGACTGGACGAGGGCTCGCCCGCGGGAACAGTTCTGCACTACTCGCTCACCGAGACGGTCAACAAGATCAGGCCGTGGGCCTCTCGACGTCGACTTCGCTGGCGTGCAAGACGTCGGTCAGGGTTTCGTCGACGAGCTTCTCCGCGTGTGGCCCGGCGTAGCTCACGACGGGATACCAGACCCCGAACGGACCTTCGGCGTAGTGGACGGTGGCCTGGAGGTCGGTGTGGGCCAGCGCGCCCGCCGCGACCTGCCAGGGCGCCCGGCCGGCGACCAGCAACTGCGCCGCCAACGCGGTGTCCAGCTCCAGCACGCCCGCCCAGTCCGAGTTGGACAGCAGCGCTTGCAGGTTGTCGTCAAACGGCAGCGCCCGCTCGTCCAAGTACCCGGGCGCCTTGAGGGTTCGGCGGGCCGAGCCGTCAGCCATGACCAGCAGGCCGATGGCCGCCCCGTCGGCCGCGATCTCCCGGCCCGCGGACACGCACTCGGCCGCGGTGGCGGTGACCGCCACCGTCACCTCCCGCACCGCGGCGGCATAGCCGGCTTCGGCGAGCAACGCCCGAGCCACGGCCAGCGACAGCGGCGGCGCCGACTCGGCGTCCCGGAGGCCCCCGACGACGACCACCACGTCGGGCTTGGCCGACAGCAGTCGGCCGATCGCGGCCAGGCACGCGGTCCGTAACTGTTCGACCTCGGCCACCGGCGCCCCGGTCATCCCGGGCAGCAACAGCGGCGGATTGGGCGCACTCGCCGCGGCGATGATCACGCCAGGCCCCGCACCGCGCGCCGGGGCGGCGTGCTGCCGCGAATCGCGGCCACCATGTCCAGCACCTGCCGGGTCTCGGCCACGTTGTGGGCGCGGAACACCTGCGCCCCTTGCCAGGCGCACACCGCGGTGGCCGACAACGTCCCCAGCAGCCGTTGCTCCAGCGGAAGGTCGAGCGCCTCGCCCACGAAGTCCTTGTTGGACAAGGAGACCAAGACCGGCCAGCCGGTGTCGACCATCTCGGTCAACCGGCGAGTGACCTCCAGCGAATGCCAGGTGTTCTTCCCGAAATCATGTCCCGGATCGATCATGATCCGGCTCGGGTCCACGCCCAGCTGCGCCGCCCGCTCGGCCAGCCCCACGGTGCGTTCGAGCACGTCGGCCATCACGTCGTCGTACCAGATCCGGTGCGGCCGGGTTCGGGGCTCGACGCCGCCGGCGTGGGTGCAGACGATCGCCGCGTCGAACTCGGCCGCGACCTCAGCCAGCCGCGGGTCATGCCCGCCCCAAGCGTCGTTGAGGATGTCGGCCCCGACCTCGCAGACGGCCCGGCCCACCTCGTGGCGCCAGGTGTCGACCGAGATGATCAGCTGCGGATGCCGCTCGCGCACGGCCGCGACGAAATCGACCGTGCGACGGATCTCCTCGGCCGCGTCCACCTCGTCCCCCGGCGCCGCCTTCACCCCGCCGATGTCCACGATCTCCGCGCCGTCGGCCACGACGCTGGCCACTCGCTCTAGCGCCTTGTCGAAGGCGAACGTCGCCCCGCGGTCATAAAACGAGTCCGGAGTGCGGTTGACGATCGCCATGATCACCAACGCGCCCGGGCCGAACTCATGCGGTCCGAGGTTCAGCATTCGGGGCTCCGGGATCGCCGATAGGCCTCGACCGCGGTCGCCGGCGGCCGCTCGGCCACCGGAACGCTGCGCGAGATCCATTGACCTTCGTGCGCGCGGTCGTACTGGTAGAGCTGAGTCCACGCGCCGGCTAGGCCAACCGGCGCCGCCACCTGCCGCCCGCGATCCAAACGCCTCGTCGCCACGGCGAGGATCTCGGTGGCCATCACCCCCAGATCATGCATGTTCTGGTGGCTGTGACCGCGCCGGCCCAGGTCGACCTGGGCGACCGCCTCCAGACCGTGCCGCCACAGAGTGTCAGTCAGGGTCGCGAATTCGATGCCGTATCCGACCGGAAACGGCAGCGTCTCGGCCAGCGAGCGCCGGATCGCCCATTCACCGGCCAGCGGTTGCACCACCCCGGCCAGCGCGGGCCAATGCAGGTTGATCAGCGGTCGGGCGACCAACTCGGTCACCCGGCCGCCCTGTGGCGCGCCCTCGGTCGCACCGGTCGTCCCATCGTCGAACAGCCGGTCGTAAAAGCCCTTCACCAGCAGCACGTTCTGCTGCGTCAGCAGCGGCCCCAGCAATCCGGTGACGAAGTGCACCCCCCATTCGGTGAGGTCGGCGTCGATGAACACCAGGATGTCGCCCGTGGTCACGAACTGAGACCGCCAGAGCGCCTCGCCCTTGCCGGGCATGGCCGGCAGGCCGGTCTGGATCGCCCGGGACGCGAACACTTTCGCGCCGGCCGCGGCCGCGACCTCGGCCGTCCGGTCGCTCGAGTCGGAGTCGATGACCACCAGCTCGTCGACCAGCCCGGGCCGCACCAGCGCGTCGGCGATGTTGCTCACCACCGTCGCCACCGTCGCCTGTTCGTTGCGGGCCGGGATCACCACGCTGATCTGCACGCCGGCTTGGCGCTTGAGCTCCAGCAGAGCCGGCAGTGCGAAATCGCTGGCCAGGTGCGTGTTGGACTGGAACCAACGCCGGGTGTTCTCCTGCATCACGCCGGCAGCCGAGCCTTGATTCGGGCCGCCGCCGCGCCCGGGTCCTCGGCCTCGGTGATGGCCCGCACCACCACGACCCGACGCGCGCCGGCCGCGAGCACGTCGTCGAGATTGGACTCGTCGATTCCCCCGATCGCGAACCAGGGACGTTCCGGGGCGCGCTCGGCGGTGGCCCGGATCGCGCCCAGGCCGGTGTGCGGGCGGCCCGGCTTGGTCGGCGTGGCCCAGATCGGCCCCAGGCAGAAGTAATCGACCTCGGGCGCCTCGGCCGCGGCGCGGGCCTGATCGACGCTGTGGCTGCTCAGGCCGATGACGGCATCCGGGCCGACGAGCCGGCGGACAACCGGCGGGCTGAGGTCGCGTTGCCCCACGTGGATGACGTCGGCTTGGGCGGCGAACGCGACGTCCGCGCGATCGTTGACGGCCAGCAGCCGGCCGTGGCGGCGGCAGGCGGCGGCGAACTCGGCGAGCAACTCCAGCTCTTCGGCGGCCTCCAGGTTCTTCTCGCGAAGCTGGATGACATCGACTCCGCCGGCCAGCACAGCGTCGAGGAAGGCCGGCAAATCCCCCTCAGCCCGGCGCGCGCCGGTGCACAGGTAGAGCCGAGCGTCGTCGAGCGGGGGGCGAGGCATCCATCCATCAAAGCATCCAGCCTTGAACGGCTGTCGTCGTCGGTGGTTGCACTAACCTCCAGGGGTGCCCCGCGAGCCAGAACCGGACGTCCTGATCCTGGGCGGCGGGGTCATCGGCCTGGCTGCGGCCTACCGGGCGGCCGAATCCGGCCTGACCGTGCGGTTGCTGGATGCCAGCGGCACCCGGGGTGCCAGCTGGGCCGCCGCCGGCATGCTGGCCCCGATCAGCGAGGCCAGCTACGGCGAGGAGGACCTGACTCGGCTCAGCCTGAGCGCGGTCGAAGCGTTCACCGAGTTGGGCCAGCGGCTCGGCGTCGATGTGGGCCTGCGAACCGAGGGAACCGTGGTCGTGGCCTTGAACGCCGACGATCGGGCGGCCCTAGAGCGG
>JAOPUY010000385.1 GCA_025963265.1 Frankiales bacterium
CGGCAAGCAGGAGATGTTCACCGAGGACATCACCGCGTTGGCCGCGCTCCGGACCGGCGCGCCGGTGCAGCTTGAGCTGACCCGGGTCGAGCAGTTCATCGGCACGTCCACCCGTCATCCGATGCGCATTCGGGTCACGGCCGGCGCGAAACGGGACGGGACGCTGACCGCGTTGGACGTCCGCTTCGTGGCCAACACCGGCGCGTACGGCAACCACTCCGCCGGCGTGATGTTCCACGCCTGCGGGGAGTCCATCGCGTTGTACCGGTGCGCGAACAAGCGGGTCGAGGCGTATTCGGTCTACACGCACACGGTGCCGGCCGGCGCGTTTCGCGGCTACGGGTTGAGCCAGCTGGTCTACGCAGTCGACTCGGCCTTGGACGAGCTGGCCCGCCAGCTTGGGCTGGACCCGACTGCCTTCCTGCGCGCGGCGATGATCTCGGCCACCGACGAGTTGGTCTCGATCCCCAACGAGCTCGACGACGTGCGAGTCGGCAGCTACGGGCTCGACCAGTGCCTGGACGCGGTCGAGCAATCGCTGGCCACCGCCGCGGCGGCCTGCGAGCCGCTCGGTCCGGGCTGGCTGGTCGGCTCGGGGATCGCGATGAGCATGCTCGACTCGACCCCGCCGGGTGGCCACCGGGCGCACGTCCGGGTCTCGGAGCGCCCGGAGGGCGGCTACCGCCTCGAAGTGGGCACCTCTGAGTTCGGCAACGGGACCACCACCGTGCACGCCCAGCTGGCCGCCTCGGCGCTCGGCACCACCCCGGATCAGATCGAGGTGATCCAGTCCGACACCGATGTCGTCGAGTTCGACACCGGGGCCTACGGCTCGACCGGAACCGTGGTCGCCGGCGGCGCCACCTACCGCGCGGCGACCCGGCTGGCCGAGCTGATCGCCGCGCAGAATGCCTCGCGCGCGCTGGACACCGGCCGTTTGCTCTCAGCGGAGGGGACGAGCTCGGGAACGCCGCGCTCGGTCGGCTTCAACGTGCAGGGGTTCCGGGTCGGGGTGCGGCCGGAGACGGGCGAGATCCGGATCCTGCACAGCGTGCAGGGCGTCGACGCCGGCACCGTGATCAACCCCATGCAGTGCCGGGGGCAGATCGAGGGCGGCGTCGTGCAGGCGCTCGGGGCGGCGCTGTTCGAAGAAGTCGAGCTGAACGACCGCGGCGAGGTGACGACCAAGACCTTTCGGGAGTATCACATTCCCGCCTTCGCCGACGTGCCCCAGACCGAGGTGCACTTCGCCGACACGCATGATCCGATGGGTCCGCTCGGGGCCAAGCCGATGAGCGAGTCCCCGTTCAATCCCGTCGCCCCGGCGCTCGCGAACGCCGTGCGGGACGCAACCGGCCACCGGTTCACCTCGCTGCCGCTGCGGCGGGACCGGGTCTTTTTGGAATTGCAGCAACCACAATCGCAGGAGGCGTCATGGTGAAACTTGGATTCAACCGATACGGAAAGGCCGAAGTCCGACTGGTGCACGTCAGCCGCGGCACCGGTCCCGACGGCGCGGACGCGATCCGCGATTGGAACATCTCCTCGTCGCTGTCGGGCGAACTGGCCGCGGTTCACCTGTCCGGCGACAACTCGAACGTCTTGGCGACCGACAGCCAGAAGAACACCGCGTACGCCTTTGCCCAGAAACTCGGCGGCATCGAGCCCGAGGCGTTCGCCCTGGCCCTGGCCGAGCATTTCGTGACCAGCCAGGAGGCGATCACCCGCGCTCGGCTGCAGATCGAGGAGTACGCGTGGAATCAGCTCGGCGCCCAGCCGCACTCCTTCGCCCGCGGCGGTCAGCAGACCCGGACGACGACGGTGATCTATGACCAGGAGCAAGGCGTCAGCGTCGTCGGCGGCGTGGCCGACCTGATCGTCATGAACACGACGAACTCGGAGTTCTGGGGGTTCCCCCGGGATGAGTACACGACCCTGCCGGAGACCAAAGACCGGATCCTGGCCACCCAGGTCACCGCGTCCTGGCGGTTTCGGGAGCCGCTGGCCGACGCCGCCGACTACGCCCAGGTGTACGACGCGGCGACCTCGGCCCTGCTGACCACGTTCGCGGGCACGTACAGCTATTCGCTGCAGCAGATGCTGTACCTGATGTCCGAGCAGATCCTCAAGGCCGCTCCGCAGCTGTGCGAGGTGCGCTTCGTCCTGCCGAACAAGCACCACTTCCTAGTCGACCTCGAGCCGTTCGGGCTCGAGAACGACAACGAGGTGTACTTCGCCGCCGACCGGCCCTACGGCCTGATCGAGGGTCAGGTCTCAGCCGACGACGCCCCGCCCGAGGGCCTGGCCTGGACCTAGCCGGTCGGGTGGCGCTGGCTCACGGCTCGGCCAGCACCCAGTCGTCGAAGTCGAAGCCCGGCGAGACGACGCAGGCGACCAGGGTGGCCTGATCGGCGGCGGGTTCGGCGCTCTGCCACTCATCGGCCCGCACCAGGTACTGGCCGCCGACCCCCAACTCGCAGGAGAAGCCGGCGACCGGCGCGTCGTCCGCGCCGCCGACGGTCAGCAGCACCGGGCCGCCCCCCTGCCAGAGCCAGAGCTCGGCCGAGGCCACCCGGTGCCAGGCTGAGCGCTCGCCGGGCAGCAGCAGGAAGGAGATGCACGTCGCCAACGGCCGTTGCCCCCGCGGCGTCATCGTGGTCAAGGGATGCTTCCAGGTCTCGGAGAACCAGCCGCCTTCGGGATGGGGTCGCATGCCACGGGCGATCGGATCGGCCAGGAAGAGCTCTTCGCCGACGCTCATGATGGTCCTCGTCTCGTTGCCGCTGGGTCTATGCACCATGATGGTGGCATGCGCGATGTCCCCATCAAAGATCACCAGATCCGACTCGGCCAGTTTCTCAAGCTGGCTGATGCGGTGGAGATCGGCTCGGACGTCAAGCTGCTGCTCGGAGCCAGTCGGGTCCGGGTCAACGGTGAGTTGGAAGACCGTCGCGGCCGCCAGTTGATCAAGGGCGACGTCGTGACGGTCGACGGGACGATCCTGCGGGTCAGCTGACCGAATCAACCGGGGCCGACGGGCTCGGCCGGGTCGGTGACATCGGCTCGTTGGCCGTTTAACACGCTGATCAAGTCATCGCCGTCGAGGATGAAGGCGACGCCGCGGGCGCCGCCGCCGATGGACACCGCTCGGCCCGCGACGCGCTCGTCGGCGATCACTGGCCACGCGGTGTCGGCGCCGAACGGCGTGATGGTTCCGCGCTCATACCCGGTGACGTCCTTGGCGACCGCGGCCGGCGGCATCGACAGCCGGTTGACGCCGAGCAGCGCCCGCAGTTTCGGCCAGGAGATCGCCCGATCGCCTGGCACTAACACGAAGACGTAGTCGGCCTCCCCGCGGCGCACGACGAGCGTCTTGAGAATGTCGGAGACACCGAGTCCGAGCAGGGCGGCTGCCTCGCCGATCGAGCCGGCCGCGCCGTGCTCGACCCGTCGATAACGAAGCCCGGTGGCCTGGATCGCGGCCTCGGCGCGGTCGGCTGCCTGCTCGGTCACGGTGATCCTCGTACTCTGGTCGCTGGTGGCTGGACGTCCATCATCGCCCAGCCCGTTCGTGCCCGGAGGCTGCTTGTGACCCGCGCCCTGCTTATCGTCGACGTCCAACCGACCTTCTGCGAGGACGGCGAACTGCCGGTGCCCGGCGGCAACGAGGTCGCGTTCCGGATCGCCGAGCACGTGCTGGCCCATCGCGGTGACTACCGGCAGACGATCACCAGTCAGGACTGGCACATCGACCCCGCTGACCACTTCTCCGACCATCCCGACTTCGTCGACACTTGGCCGCCGCACGGCCTGGCCGACACCGCCAACGCCGCGCTGCATCCGGCTCTGTTGGCCGCGCTCGGCGAGACGGGGCCAGACGTGGCGGTGCGCAAGGGTCAGCACGCGGCGGCTTACTCGGCTTTCGAAGGCGTCGACGAGGCCGGGACCAGTTTGCTGGACCGGCTGCGCGCGGCGGGGGTGGACCAGCTGGACGTCTGCGGCATCGCCGAGTCGCATTGCGTCCGCTCAAGCGCGCTGGACGCGCTGCGGTTCGGGCTGTCGGTCCGGCTGCTGACCAAGCTCACCGTGCCGGTCACCCCGGAGTCAGGGCAGTCGGCTCGCGAGGCCATCGCGGCCGCCGGCGGTGAACTGGTCTAGTCAGAGGCGAACTGGTCTAGTCGGCCCGGGCCGCCGGGACCAGCCGGGCCAGAGCCGGGGTAGCACAGAGCTCCTCGGCTGCCACGCCCTCGGCCATCGAGGCGCTCATCGCGGTGAACACGGCCGCGGCCAGTCCGCTCGTTGGCCGGTCCGGCGACGTCGGCAGCAATCGGGCCAGGCATCCGGGCTCCACCGAGGACACGCGGCTGGCGTCGATCTCGACCGTGCCGGTGAGCGGTTCGGCCAACGCCATCAGGTCCTCGATGGCGCAGGCCGCCGAAGAGTTGAGGGTGCCGGTGACGCTGAGCCGCGACACGTCCCCGCGGACCTCTAAGGACACCTCGTAGGCCGGTCGGGCCAGTTGGGGACGTCGGCGGCGGCCGAAGGGCGCGCTGCTCGGCGGAGAGTCCAAAGTGGTCATCGGTGCCTCCATCGGGACTGGCCCGAAGATGGTGGCAACTGTTTTGCCGAAGGATATGTGCAGAGGTGCGGTCGATCTGAGAACCCTGATCGGGCCTCACGAAGCGCCATCTAAGCACAGTTCGCCGATTTAGGCTCCGAATTGGCGCGGCCTGGTATCGGAAGGACTAGACGTTAGCCGGGTTCTGACCGGTTTCCACGACTAAGGAGGCAATGTCACGAAGCTTGACGTGCTTGCTCTGCGAGGCCTCGACCAACATGTCGAAGGCTCGGCCCGCTTCCACCTTGTGGCGCTCGATCAGGATGCCCATCGCCTGGCCGATGGTGCCGCGGGTGTCGACCGCGGTCCGCAGATCGGCCTGCAGGCTTCGGTTGGCGACCACGATCGAGGCATGGGCGGCGTAGATCTGCGCGATCTCACGCGCGACCTCGTCGAAGGCGTCGGGTTTGCGGGCATAGAGGTTGAGCGCGCCCAGGACGCGACGCGGCGAGGACAACTGGCAGGACAGCACGCTCGCGATGCCGAGCTCGGCCACCGCCGCGGAGAAGCGGGGGTACTGCTTGTCGAAGCGGGTGTCAGCTATGACAGTGACATCGCCGTCCTCGGTCGCACCGAAGACTGGCCCCTCATCGAGTCGGTACTGCAGCGAGTCGGCCTCGCTGACCAGCTGCTCGGTGGCGAAGGGCGTCTCCATCTTCTTGCCGCGCACGCACCAGGACACGCCCGCCATCTCACAGCCGTGCACGGCCTCGACAGCGAGCCGCACGGTCTGCTCGAGCGCCTGCTCCGTCGACGGCTGAGCCTCCAACGAGGTGGCCATCTCGGCAAACATCTGCGCCAGTTCGAGCTCGGACATCGGTCCCCCTTCCCCCGTGCCGATCGGGCGGCCACCCATCGGCCCACGATGGTAACGCCAAAAGGCGGCGGTGACAGCACTCGGCCAACCGGATCTGGGCTGCGGCCGCGCTGGCGCTCACCCGACGGCGTAGACCGCGAAATCGTTGGCCTCGTCCACGAAGAGGAACCGGTGGCTGCGCTCCAGCACCGCGCGCGCGACGCCGACCGATTCCCAGGCCGCGTCATCGAGCATGACAAAGCCGCCGGGCTGCATTTTCGGCAGGTAGTTCTCGAGGTCGGCCAGCACTGAGGCCTCGTCGTGGTTGCCGTCGATGTGCAGCAGGCCCACGCTGGCGTCGGGAATGGCGTCCGTGACCTGGGATGCTCGCGCCCGCAGCAACGTGCAGTGCTCGGCCAGGCCCAGCTCGACGATCCGGCGGCCGACATCGGCGAACATCGCCTCCCAGTCCAGCGATCGGACGAACTCGTTCACGGTCGCCGCAGCCTCGGGAAACAGGTGCAGATCCTGCTGAGTGGCCGCGGTGACCTCCCACGGGTCGATGCCGATCGCCGAGCCGCGGTCGGCGGCGGCGAAGACAGCCGCGACCGGCAGCAGCGAGCGGCCTCGGTAGACCCCGATCTCCACGTAGGACTCGAGCTCGTACTGCTGGATCAGGGCGGCGCTGGTCAACGCCTTGGTCAGTCCTCCGGGCGCGCTGCCGAAGTCGGTCGGGACGCTCTCGACGACGTCGGCCAGCCGCTGCCTGAGCTCGGCCGGAACCGTGGCGATCAGCTCAGCCTGGGACTCGATGGGTGCTGGATGGCGCCGCCGCAAGAACATCGGGGACCTGCAATCACGAGAGGTCTGGTGGCCGCCCGCCGCTCGATCGCGCGCACCTGGGTCAAGATGAACTTACCGGACAAGCGGTCGAAGGCGGCGGCAGACGGGCAGCGCCGCGCGCCGCCGCGCGCACCCCGTAAGCTCAACATCCGGCGCGGGATGCGCTCGTCTCTCGATGACGAGTGACCGCTCCACGCCGGGCCTCTAGCTCAATGGCAGAGCTGCGGACTTTTAATCCGTAGGTTGTCGGTTCGAGTCCGACGGGGCCCACCCAGCCCCCGTTTTACGGGGAATATTGCGGCATTGGAGCTCGTGACTGAGGTCGGCGGCGTACATCTGAATGATGACGTTCAGCCCGGTGTGGAAGCTGGCGTCGAGCTCCTCGCTCCGGACGGTGTCCGCTGAGCGGGGGTTGGCCAGTCGGAGTTCGTCGCTGGCCAGTGATGGCTTGCTGGATCCGTCGGGTTGCCTGGCCGAGCGCAGTTGCGAATCGACCAGCAGGACACCACGTGTGTAGTGCGACAGCGCCAGGTAGCACGCGGTCGCCGAGGTCGGCGAGAAACCGGTCTGGATGAGTCTGTCGAGCAGCGGGTTGATGAGGTCGCGAAGCAGGATTGTCGATCGTTCGGAGTAGTGGTCCCCGTGCACGATCAGGAGGTCGGTCATGGTCGGATCGGTCCGCATGATGCTGCGGTAGGAGTCGCAGTGCTGGTAGAGCGCGCCGGCCCAAGTGCCATGTTCTGGTGAGGGCATCAGCAGGCTTTACCGGCTGATCAGTTCGTCGGTCAGCGCGCTGAGCAGGTCCTCCTTGCGGCGGTAGTGCCAGTAGATGCTGGTGATGCCCGCTCCCAGCGAGTCGGCCACCCGCTTCATGGTGAGTT
>JAOPUY010000300.1 GCA_025963265.1 Frankiales bacterium
GGTGAGGGTGGCCGCCCGTTCGAGCCGGGCCGGGTCCGTGGAACTCACGCCTCGACGGGAGGTGTCGGGGTTCCTCCTACTGGTGCCCGAGCCGACCGCTCACGGGCCAGATCGGATATTCGAACGGACGCTCAACGCGGCATGTGCGGATGGTTGGGGGCGGCCTGACTACAACGGGCCTCCCGAAAGAGCGATCACGACGCCGACCGCACCAGCGCTGAGAAGCGTCAGCACAACGCCTCGGCGCAGTACCAGCATCAGCACAGCTGCCCCGCCGAGCACGGCGAATTGCCACGGTTGGTCGAGGGCTCGGGCCAATGGGACCGCGGACCCGAAGATCGCGCCGATAGCGGCGGGCCCGGCTCCATCGAGAAAGGCCCGAACTTGGTTGTTGGCGCGCAGGCGGTCGAAGCGGTCAGCCCCGAGCAAGACGAACGCGAAAGAGGGCGAGAAGGCGACAGCCGACGCCAGCATTCCACCGACGAGGCCAGCGGCGGCATAGCCGACCACGGCGACGGTCTGCACAACCGGCCCAGGCGTGATCTGCCCCAGGGCGACAGCGTTGAGGAACTGCGGGCCAGTCATCCAGTGATAACGATTGACGGCGTCGTTTTGCATAAGCGGGATGATTACGAATCCGCCGCCGTATGACAGCGCGCCTACCTTTAACGCCACCCAAGCGATCGAGCCGACTGTGCTGCCTGCAAAGGCTCCGATGGCGAGGGGCACCGTTAGGTGTCGGCGGGCGGAGGTTGGGGTCTCGTCCTGGCGCGGCCGACGGATGCACAGCTCTATGACGCCGCACGCCAGAAGTACCAACACCAGCCACGGCCCGACCGTCGCAGCGGCAGTCCCGCCCGCAACGAGGTACACGGCCCACCGCACCGTGCCGTGGCGCCTACCCCAACTCGGCTGAAGCAGATCCCAAGCGGCGTTGACGGCGACCGCCGCGACGGCTGCCCCCGCACCCGCTCCTGCTCCCAAAACCCACCTTGGCGGGGTGCCCGCCAAGAACAGCGCCGACAGGGCCAGGATCACGATAAGTCCTGGCAAGATGAACGCGACGCCACCCACCAGTGCGCCTATTCGCCGACGAACTCGCCAGGCACAAAAGATCGCCAGCTGGGTCGACGCGGGGCCCGGCAACAGGTTGCACGCAGCGACCGCATCTTCGAAGTCCGTCGCCGTCAACCATCTCCGACGTTCGACGCAGGTCTGACGTAACAGTCGAATATGAGTTGGCGGCCCACCAAAACCGATGCACCCAATCCGACCCCACTCTCGCAGCAAGGTTCCAAGGGACACTTGAGAGCCGTCGCCGCCGGTGCTGGTAGACGCTCGCATTGTCACGGTCGGAGCATGTCACCCGAAGGTGAATTCATGACATCCATGGTCGGGTGACTACTCGTACAGCGAGCCGCCATCGACGTTCAGCGACGAGGCGTAGACGAACCGGGCCGCCGGCGAGCACAGATACACCGCAGCCGCCGCCAGGTCGTCTGGGTGGCCCATCCGCCCGATCGGCAGCCCGGCCCCGATCCGCTGCTTGAGCTCGGCCGAGACCCCAGCGTGCATCGGGGTGTCAGTCGGTCCCGGCGTCAAGGCGTTGATCCGCACCCCGCTGCCGGCGAACTCGCGGGCCAGTGACTTGACGATGGACAGCACGCCGGCCTTGGACGCGGCGTAGGGCGCATCGGCGATCAGCCCGCCGCCACCGCGCTTTCCGGCGTCGGAGGCCACGGCGACCAGCGACCCGCTCCCCCGCGGCACCATCCGCCGCAACGCGGCGGTGAGCACCGAGAAGGTCCCGATCAGATTGACCGACAGCACGCGCTGCCAGTCCGCCGGCCCGATGTCGAACGCGCGCTTGGCGGTGATGACGCCGGCGGCGGCGACCACCGCGTCGAGATGGTCGAATCGGGCGTCGCAGGCGGCGAAAACTCCGTCGACCTGCGCGGCGTCGGACACATCAGCGGCCAGCGGAAGTGCCCGCGGGCCCAGCGACGACGCGAGCGCGCCGACGCCGTCGGCGTCCTGGTCGACCAGGACGACCGCGGCCCCCAGGTCGTGGAAGGCGCGCGCGGTCGACCGGCCGATTCCGCTGGCGGCGCCGGTCACCAGCACCACCTGATCGGCGAAGGCGTCGTGGGCGAAGCAGTCCCAGCGCGACGGCGGGATCTCGACCCCGGCCACGCTCAGCGCCCGTCGAGTTCGGCGATCACCGGGGCGAAGTCCCGCAAACTCTCCTCGCGCACCGTGAAGTAGCTGAATCCCCACCGCTCGCGGCGTTCCAGCAGGTCAGCGGCCATCTGGGCCGGCGTCCCGATCAGGAAGTGCGGCGAGGCCAAGGCGTCTTCGGGGCCGATGCCGTAGGCCTGGCCGATCTGCTCGGCTCCGCTGTGCCGGTCGTTGGTCACAGCCATCCGCAGCACGAAGGTGTGCAGCTCCGGCGCGACGGCCCGACCCGCCGCGCCCTCGGCCACCCAGCTCAGCTTGTCGCGCAGATCCTGCTCGTAGAGCCCCTGCTCGGCGGCCAGCGCGGCGCTGGGCGACGCCACGCTGCCCGCCCGCAGGTTGCGGTTGATGCTGACGATGTCGGCCGTTTGGCCAGCCAGCGTCAGCACTTTCCGCCCCCCGCCGCCGATCAGCAGTGGCAGCGGTTGCTGGGTCGGCGCGCACCAGGGGGCGTCGCCGTCGAGGGTGAAAAACCGGCCCGAGTGGTGCACGGGCTTGCCGTCGAAGCCCGAGCGAAGGATCTCCACCGTCTCGGCCAACCGAGCGATCCGCACACCGGGGGAATCCATCGCCATCCCGGTGGCGGCGTAGTCCGCGCGGTTCCAGCCGGCCCCGATGCCCAGTTCCAGTCGACCGCCGGAAAGCAGGTCGGTGGTCGCCGCCTC
>JAOPUY010000478.1 GCA_025963265.1 Frankiales bacterium
CCAGCCACGCCGTCGTCGCGCTTTTACCGGTGCCGGTGGCGCCGAGCAGCACCACGTCCTTCTCGCCGGCGTTGATGCGCCGTTCCAGTTCGGCGATCGCGGTGGGCTGGTCGCCGGAGGGCTCGAATTCGCTGATCACCTCGAACTTGCCACTGGATGGAACGATGTCGCTCTTGACCCTCATCTGCGCACCCTCACCGTTTCGATCCGATTCGCCGCCCCCGTGGCGGGCTCACTGTGAGCTCGCTCTGGGCGGCACTGCCTGATCAACGGTACGGCCGGGGTCTGACAAGTTCCGCCCAACCAGGTTCGCCGCTAGCGAAGCGGGCGGTTGGGGGCGGTCGATTCGGGCTCAGTAGGGCGGGCGCAGCCGCTGGCGAGCCTGCTCGAGGTCGAACTCCGCCGGGGGGTACTGCGGATCGAGGTCGGCCAGGGTCTCGAGCAGTAATTTCCCGATCGCCCAGTTCCGGTAGGGCTTGGAGTCGCTGGGCACGATGTACCAGGGCGCGGACTCGGTGTTGGTCGCCGAGATCGCCGATGAGTAGGTGCTCTGGTAGTCCGACCAGTAGGCCCGCTCGTCGATGTCGGCCGGATTGAACTTCCAGTACTTGGTCGGGTCGTTCAGCCGGGCCAGCAGGCGCTCGCGTTGCTCGGCGTAGCTGATGTGCAGGAAGCACTTGATGAGCGTGGTGCCGCTGTCGGTCACCTGCTGCTCGAACGCGTTGATCTCGGCCAGCCGCTCGGTCCGCTGCTCGTCGTCGATCCAATCGTGCACGCGCGTGATCACGACGTCCTCGTACTGCGAGCGGTTGAAAACGCCGATCATCCCGGCGGCGGGCAGCGCGCGTTTGATGCGCCATAGGAAGTGATGCGCCGCCTCCTCCGGGCTCGGCTTCTTGAACGAGGTGATGCTGACGCCAGCCGGGCCGACCTGCCCGACGACGTGGCGCACGACGCCGTCCTTGCCGGAGGTGTCCATGCCCTGTAACAGCAGCAGCACGCTGTGGCGCGCACCGGCGGTGGAGGCGGCGAACAGCCGCTCTTGATAGCCGACCAGGTCGGTGCCGACGTCCGCCAGGGCCTGCTTGGCCTTGGACTTGCCGCCTGGGGCCAACGGCTTGGCGCTCGTGTCGTAGCCCAACAGGTTGACCGGCCCGGACACGGCCCGCAACGCGGTCCGCATGCTCGACGGCTCGCTGGCTGCTGGTGACTCCGACGCCTCAGACCCCATGGATGCACACCTTAACCGTCCCCGACGCCCAGCGGCGGCCGGGTTGCCCCACCCCGCGAGCCCGGCTGCTCAACTCGGTTGAGCCAGCCGGGCGAGCGCGATCAACCGCGAGATGGCCCGACGGTACTTCTTGCGGTAGCCGCCGGCCAGCATCTCCGGTGAGAACAGCTGATCCAGCGGGCGTCCAGCGGCCAGCACCGGAATCTGGCGGTCGTAGAGGCGATCGGCCAGCACGACCAGCCGCAGCGCGACGTTCTGGTTCGGCACGGCCTCTACCCCGACCAGGCCAACCAGGCGCACGCCGTCCAGCAATGCGCCGTATCGGGATGGATGCAGGCTGGCCAGATGATCGAGCAGCTGCGTGAAGTCATCGAGCGTGGCCGAATGCGGGTCCGCCGCGGCCGCCGCGTCGATTGCCTGGCGCACCGCGGATTCGGCGGGCGGCGGCGGTGGCGCCGGCAGGCCGCGGTGCCGGAAGTCCGGGCCGTCCACCCGCACGGCGACGAACCGCGCGGCCAGCGCCTGAATCTCACGCAGGAAGTCGTCGGCGGCGAAGCGGTCCTCCCCCAACCGGTCGGGCAGCGTGTTGGAGGTGGCGGCCAGTTTCACCCCCGCCTCGTCCAACCGGGCCAGCAACGTGGAGACCAGCACCGTGTCGCCCGGATCGTCGAGCTCGAACTCGTCGATGGCCAGCAGCCGCATTCCCGAGAGCTCGGCCACCAATTGGTGAAAGCCCAGCGTCCCGGCCAGCTGGGTCAGCTCGACGAAGGTCGCGTAGGCCTTGGGCGCGGGCGCGGCGTGCCACGTCGAGGCCAACAGGTGGGTCTTGCCGACCCCGAAACCGCCGTCGAGGTAAACGCCGGCCGGCCCGGCCGGCCCCTTGCTGCGACGAAAGCGGCTCGACCGCCCGACCTCGCTGAGCCCGGCGACGAATTGCTGCAACCGCAACGAGGCTGCAGCCTGGGTCGGTTGGGCCGGGTCGGGCCGGAAGGTCTAGAACCGGACGTCGGCGAACTGCGGCGGCGCCGTCAGGCCCGCGATGAGCTCACCCACGGCGACCTCGGGTCGGCGATCGACAAGGCGGTCCGGCACGAGACCGAAGCCTAGTTGTGCTGAGATGACCTATGCGCATTCTGCTTCCCGACGGTGACGTCCCCGACAGTGCCCGCTCCGAGGTCGACCTGCACGCCCACTACGGCGCTGACTGGCTGGAACCCGGCGGTGTCCGGGTGAACTTCGTCAGCAGCATCGACGGCGGGGCGACGGCGAACGGCAAGTCCAAGGGGTTGCAGACTCCCGGCGACAACGCGGTGTTCGGCGCACTGCGCGACCTGGCCGACGTGGTGGTGGTCGGAGCGTCGACCGCCACCATCGAGAACTACCTGCCGTCGCGCCCCTCGGCCCGTCGCCAGGCGATTCGCGAGCGGCTCGGCTTCGCGCCGGCTCCGGCCATCGCGGTCCTCTCGGGCAGCCTGACTCTGAATCTGGACAGCGCGCTGTACCAGAACCCGGACGGCCTCGCCCCGACCATCGTGATCACCTCCTCGACCGCCCCGATCGCCCGGCGGACCGACATCATCGACCTCGCCGCCGCGAGTGCCGGCTTGCAGCTGCTGGAGACCCCCGCGACCGAGGCCGGCGAGCTGGACTTCGCCGCGGCCATCGCCGCGCTGCGCGAGCTGGGCTACCAGCGGATCCTGTGCGAGGGCGGCCCGCGGATCTTCTCCGCCGGGGTGCTGGCCCGGTCGGTGGACGAGTTGTGCCTGAGCGTCGCGCCGATGCTCGCCGGCCCCGGCGGCCCGCGGATCGTCGGCGGCCAGAGCTGGCCGGAGTCCTTCCTGCCTCAGCTGCGGCTGACCGGCTTGCTGGTCGAGGACGACGCGCTTTTCTGCCGGTACCGGCTGCAATGAGGGCGGCCGGGCGCGGCTTGGCGGCGACGCTGGTGAGCGGCTAGCGGCCGAGGCCGGGGACGATGTCGTCCAACTCGAAGGCCACGGGGTGCTCTAACTGCTCGTAGCGGCAGGACTCCGGCGTGCGGTCGGGGCGCCAGCGGTTGAACTGCGCCGTGTGCCGAAAGCGCTCGCCCTCCATGTGGTCATAGCGCACCTCGACCACGAGCTCTGGCCGCAGCGGCGTGAACGACAGGTCCTTGCCGGCGTTCCAGCGCGACCCTTCGCCTTTGCGGGGCGTGCGCTCGCCGGCCTCGTGCGCCGCCCAGCTCCACGGGTGCTCGTCGAACCCGGTGACCAACGGCTGGAGCTCGGCGAACAGCTCACGGCGCCGAGCCATCGGAAAGGCGCCGATGACGCCGATCGAGTTCAGCACGCCGCCCTCGGTGTACAGGCCCAGCATCAGCGAGCCGATCGCGTCCGGCCCGCTTTTGTGAACTCGGTAGCCGGCCACGACGCAATCGGCGGTCCGCTCGTGCTTGATCTTGAACATCACCCGCTTGTCGGGCTGATA
>JAOPUY010000487.1 GCA_025963265.1 Frankiales bacterium
GTCCGGGCGGAGACAAACAGGAGGCAGTCATGAACGACAACATCACCGCGACCACCAACGGCGCGAACCCCGATCAGCACTCAGACCAGTACGGCGCGCCGGCCGGCTACGCGAACGCCCGTCCCACGGCCCAGCGCCGCTCGACGGCCCTGGTCGCCGGCGCCGGCGCGCTGTGCGCGGTCGCGGTGGCCGGCGTCGTGGGCGCCATCCTGCTGGCCTTCGGCCCGTCGGCCAGCGCGCACTCCGCGCACGCCCCGGTGGCCCCGCCGGCCCACCACTCGACGGTGGCGCCGATCCAGCCCGCGCCGCCAGTCGCCCCGGCTCACCCGGTCACCCCGGCTCACCCGGTCACCCCGGTCACGCCGACGCCGGTCACTCCGTCCGCGGCGATCGCCTCGCTGCAGAGCCAACTCGGCCGGCTGAACTACTACGAGGGCGCCGACACCGGGATCATGAACCAGCAGACCGTCCAGGCGATCGAGTACCTGCAACGCGACGCGGGCCTGCCGCAGACGGGGCAGTTGAACGAGGCCACCGACACCGCGCTGACCCGCATGCTGATCGACGGCAACAACCAGATGGCCGGGTGACCCGCCGTCGAGCGCGGTCCAGCCCCCGACCCCTGATTCCAGGGCGGGGGCCGGATTGTCGTCATTTCCCTTTATGCTGATCCGAATCCAGCAAGGTCCAGCAAGGTCCAGCCCGAACGGCCCGAACAGCCCGAACAGCCCGGAGGATCGATGTCCACGATGGGAGCCCCCGTCACCGTCGTGGTGGTCGACGATCACCCGTTCTTTCGCGACGGGGTCTCCCGGGGCCTGACCCTCAGCGGTCAGATCAAGGTGGTGGCCGAGGCCGAGAACGGACGCGACGGGCTCGAGGCGATCGCCCGGGAGCGGCCCGACGTGGCCCTAGTCGACTACCAGATGCCCGACCTCGACGGCCTGGCCGTCGTGCACGCCGTCGTGCGGGATCAGTTGCCGACGAAGGTGCTGCTGCTTTCAGCCGTCACCGACAGCGCGGTCGTCTTTCACGCCTTGGAGGAAGGCGCCAAGGGCTACTTGTCCAAAGACGCGCGCCGGGCCGAGATCGTCGACGCGGTGTTGCGGGTGGCTAAGGGCGCGACCGTCGTCCCGCCCGAGCTCGCGGCCGGCCTGGCCGACCAGATCAGACTGCGGGCGCAACCGGCCGGACCAGTGCTCAGCGAGCGGGAGAGCCAGGTGCTGCGCGGTTTCGCCGAGGGGTTGTCCATCCCGCAGTTGGCCGCCCAGTTGTTCATCGGCGCCAGCACGGTGAAGACCCACACCCAACGCTTATACGAGAAACTAGGCGTCTCCGATCGCGCGGCGGCCGTGGCCGAGGGCATGCGCCGCGGCCTGTTGGAGTGACCGATCAGCTGGCCCACCGGCCGGTCGACCCGCTCCGGTAAGCCAAGCGCCCGGCAGCCGCCGCCTCAGGGAGGAGACAAGAGATGACGTCCGACGACTCGACGCCGGCCACGCTCGACCCGAGTTCGCGTCCGAGCGCGCCGGACCAGACGCAACGGCGGCGCGAGAAGCTGAACGAACGGCGCGCCTCCGGAGTGGAGCCAATCGCCTACCAGGTCGAGGTGGACCAGCACGCGGCGGACGTCCTGTCCCGTTGGTCCGGGCTGGCGGCCGGCGAGCGCACGAGCGAACGCGTCCGGTTGGCCGGCCGGTTGGTGCTGATCCGCCGACACGGCGGTCTGACCTTCGGCGTGCTGCGGGATCGCTCCGGCGCCATTCAGCTGCTGTTCGACCGAAGTGCGCTTGGCTCGCAGGCCTATAGCGCCGTCGGCCAGCTGGATCGCGGCGACTGGGTGGGCGTGACCGGGCTCGTCCTGCGCAGCGACCGGGGCGAGCTCTCGGTCGCCGTCGAGGAGTTCGCGCTGGCCGGCAAGGCAATTCGTCCGCCGCCGGACAAGGACAAGGGACTGACCGACGTCGAGGTCCGGTACCGGCAGCGCTACGTCGACCTGATGACCAATGAGAGCACTCGGCGCATCTTCGAGATCCGTCGCCGGGTCATCCAGACCATCCGGCGGCACTTGGAGGACCGCGGCTTCTGGGAGGTCGAGGGTCCCATGCTGCAGAACATCCAGGGCGGCGCGACGGCGCGGCCGTTCATCACCCACCACAACGCGCTCGACATCGACATGTACCTGCGGATCGCGCTCGAGCTGCACCTCAAGCGCCTGGTCGTCGGCGGTATGGAACGGGTCTTCGAGATCGGGCGGGTGTTCCGCAACGAGGGCATCGATGTGCGGCACAACCCCGAGTTCACGATGCTCGAGGCCTACCAGGCCTTCGCCGACTACACCGACATGATGGATCTGGTCGAGGGCATGGTGTTGGCCGCCGCGACCGCCGCTTTGGACGGCGACCTGGTGGTAAGGATCGGGGAGCGATCGGTGGATCTTTCCGGTCCGTGGCCCCGGATCAGCATGGCCGACCTGATCGAGCAGCGGCTCGGGGTGCGGATGGACCCGACCATGCCGATCGAGCAGGCCCGGGCCGCGCTCGACGCCCAGCACGTCGAATGGGAGGCCGGCTGGGGCGCCGGCAAGCTCATGAAGCAATTGGTGGACGAGAGGATCCAGCACGAGATCATCGAACCGATCTTCTGCATCGACTATCCGCAGGAGGTCTCCCCGCTGGCCCGGGTGCACCGGAGCAAGCCCGGCTACGTCGAGCGGTTCGAGCTCATGGTCGCCGGGTTCGAGCTCTGCAACGCCTACAGCGAGCAGAACGACTCAGCGGCTCAGCTCGCCGCCTTCGAGCTCGAGGCCCGGGCCAAGGCCCAGGGCGATCCGGAGGCCGGCGACATCGATCTGGACTACGTCCGCGCCTTGGAGTACGGGATGCCCTGCACCGGCGGCCTGGGAATCGGGATCGATCGGCTCGTCATGTTGTTGTCCGGGGCGGACAACATTCGCGAGGTCATCCTCTTCCCCACCATGCGCCCCGAACCGGGTACGGCGGGACCGCCACCGGCCCATCGGCCTGCCCGCCTGGGCCGCCTCGAGACCCCCGAGATCCCCGAAACCCCCGAGATCCTTGAAACCCCCGAGATTCCCGAGACCGCAGCGAATCCGATCGTCCTCGGCGCTCTGCCGCCGGCGGCCGAGCGGGCGGGCCGCCCGCGCCGATCCAGGGGGACGCTTCGGACCCTGGCCGGTCTGGCCGCGGTCGGCGGGGTCATTCAACTACTCACCCTGCTGCCCGTGCTGCACTCCCGGATCCAGCGATTCGGCGATCCGATCGGACCGGTCTGGTTCCGGGTCACCGGCCATCTGCTGACCATGCTGGTCGGGTTGGGCCTGCTGTTCCTGGCCGGCCAGCTGGCCCGCGGCAAGCAACGGGCCTGGCAGGTGAGCACCGCGCTGTTCGGCCTCGGGCTGGTGACCAACATCCTCAAGGGACCGCACCCGCTCTCGGCCGCCTACTGCGCGGCGATGGTGGCGGCCCTGCTGAGTTACCGCCGGCTGTTCCAGGGCCGCTCGGACCCGCCGTCGCTGTTCCGGCTGGTCAGGTTGGCGCCGGTCTATCTCGCCTCGGTGCTGGCCTTCGGCTATGTCAGCCTGATCGTGGAGCGCGACCGTCTCGACGGCCACCTCAGCCTGGCCGGCGGTCTGGAAACGATCGTCAAGGGTCTGGTCGGGGTCGGCGGACCATACGGCTATCAACGTGAGTTCTTCCGCGAGTTCTTTCCGAAGGCGCTCCTGACCCTTGGCGTGGTCGGCATCGCCGGCACGGCGTTCCTGCTGTTCCGGCCCCTTCGCGCCCGGCAACCGCACACCGAGACCGACTGGGCCCACGCCCGCCGGTTGGTACGTCATTACGGCGCCGACACCCTGGCCTACTTCGCGCTGCGCG
>JAOPUY010000543.1 GCA_025963265.1 Frankiales bacterium
CCGCAACGGCGCCGGCAAGACCACCAGCCTGCGAGTCCTGGCCGGCGAGACGCTGCCGCACGCCGGCACGGCCGTGGCCACCGGACCGGTCGGCTACCTGCCCCAGGACCCCAAGAGCGGCGACCTCGATCAAACGGCCGGCGACCGGGTGCTGTCGGCCCGCGGTCTGGACTCCCTGATGCGGGATCTGACCGCGATCGGCCATCAGCTGGCCGAGACCCCCGATGACGCCGCCCTGGTCCGCCGCTACGGACAGCTCGAGGAGTCCTTCTCCTCCCTGGGCGGCTATGCCGCCGAAGCCGAGTCGGCCCGGATCTGCTCGCACCTAGGGCTGCCTGATCGCGTCCTCGCCCAACCGCTGGGCACGCTGTCGGGCGGCCAACGCCGACGCATCGAGTTGGCCCGGATCTTGTTCGCCGACTCGGCGGGGGAGCCGACCACGCTGCTGCTCGATGAGCCGACCAACCACCTCGACGCCGACTCGATCACCTGGCTGCGCGACTTCCTCAAAGGTCATCGCGGCGGCCTGATCGTGATCAGCCACGATGTCGAGCTGTTGGACGCGGTGGTCAACAAGGTCTGGTACCTCGACGCCAACCGCTCGGACATCGACGTCTACAACGTCGGCTGGCAGACCTACCTCAAGCAGCGCGAAGCCGACGAGCGACGCCGGCACCGCGAGCGCGCCAATGCCGAGCGCAAGATCGACTCGCTGCGCGGGCAGGCCGACAAGATGCGGGCCAAGGCGACGAAGGCCAAGGCAGCCCAGCAGATGCTCCGCGGAGGCGACGCGCTCAACGCCGGACTGTCGGAGGTGCGGGCTCACGACAAGGTCGCCCGGCTGCGGTTCCCCGATCCGGCGCCGTGCGGCAAGACGCCGCTCACCGCCGAGGGGCTCTCGAAGTCCTACGGGTCCCTCGAGGTCTTCACCGACGTCGACCTCGCCATTGACCGCGGCACCCGGGTGGTCGTGCTCGGCCTCAACGGGGCCGGCAAGACGACGCTGTTGCGGTTGCTGTCCGGCGCCGAGACCTCTGACACCGGCCAGGTCATCCCGGGCCACGGGCTCAAGCTCGGGTACTTCGCCCAGGAGCACGAGACCCTCGACCCGGACCGCAGCGTGCTCGACAACATGCGCAGCGCCGCGCCCGAACCGGCCGACCTCGCGCTGCGCAGCGTGCTCGGCGCGTTCCTGTTCTCCGGCGACGACGTCGAAAAGCCGGCTGGCGTGCTGTCGGGCGGGGAGAAGACCCGGCTGGCTCTGGCCATGCTCGTCACCAGCGCCGCCAACGTGCTGCTGCTGGATGAGCCGACCAACAACCTCGACCCGGCCAGCCGGGAGCAGGTCTTGGACGCCCTGCACGGGTACAAGGGCTCGATCGTGCTGGTGACCCACGACGAGGGCGCCGTCGAGGCGCTCAGCCCGGACAAGGTGATCTTGCTGCCGGACGGCATCGAGGACAACTGGAGCCCCGACCTCGCCGACCTCATCGCGCTGGCCTGACCGCCTGCGGCCCCCCTTCACGACCGCGTTGTCCACAGGCTTCGGCCGAACCGGCTGGACATCCTCGGCCGGAAACTGTTGCGTATGTCTCACTTGACTGCTAGCAAGGTCATTACTCAACGGTTCGAGCAGAGGAGCGACTATGTCGGATCTCAGGAAGGGCGCCCGAATCACCGGGCCCGATCGGACCAAGCTAGCCTCGGACGTCAAGAAGCAATATGAGCGCGGACGCAGCATTCGCGAGCTCGCGGACTCGCACGGCCGCTCCTACGGCTTCATCCACCGGCTGCTGCGCGAGAACGAGGTAAGCCTGCGAAGCCGCGGCGGCGCGACTCGAGGGAAGAAGAAACAACTCTGAACGCTGGCCCTGAATTCGCGGTGCCGCCCGAGGCTGGATTCACCGTCGGCTTCTCCGGCGAAGCGCTGTCGGCTGACGCGGCTGAGCGCGGACCTCGGATCGCCACGGTCACTCTGAGCCGACCCGAACATCACAATGCCCAAACGCCGGACACCTGGCTCTGGCTGGCCAAACTCGGGACCTCGCTGCCGGCTTCCGTGCGCATCCTGTTCATTCGCGGCGCCGGGCCCTCGTTCTCGGCCGGTCTCGACCGCGCCACCCTGGCGCCGGCTTCGGACGGACACTCCCTAGGGCTGTTCGGCATCGCCCACGCCGGACCCGAGCAGGGCACGGCGGCGATCAGCGCCTTTCAGTCCGCGTTCCAGGTCGGCTCGCGGCCGGACCTGGTCAGCATCGCACTCGTCCAGGGTTACGCGATCGGCGCCGGCTTTCAGCTGGCGTTGAGCTGCGACTTCCGCATCGCCAGCGAGGACGTCGTGTTCTCGATGGCCGAGGTGACGCTCGGCTTGGTGCCCGACCTCGGCGGCACCAAGCGGCTGGTCGAACTCGTGGGCTACTCCCGCGCCGCGAGCATCTGCCTCACCGGGCGACGAGTGTCGGCGGCCGAGGCCGACCAGCTCGGACTGGTCTCGGCCGTCGTGCCGGCCAGCCAACTCGAGGCGGCCGGACAGCAGTTCGCGGAGCAGATCCTCGCGTTGCCCCGCACCGCGGTGACCGAGACCAAGGCCCTGCTGCTCAACGCCGCCGAGCGCAGCCAGGAACAGCAGGAGTCGGCTGAGCGCCACGCCCAGTACCGCCAGCTGCGCATCCTCGCCGGTCTGGAGGCCGAGGACTGAGCGGGCGCATGATGCCGGGCGGCGACCTCGCCGTGATGCGGTCGATGCGCCGGGATCCCCAGGCCGGCCAGGCGCAGTTGCGCGCGGGCACCGCGCGACGGGTGTTCGCCTTCGCCCGCCCGTATCGCCGCGACCTCATCCTGTTCACGATCCTGACCAGCCTCGACGCGCTGATCGGCGTCGCCAACCCGATCCTGGCCGGCCGGGTCGTCAACCAGATCACCGGTCACGGCCAGGTGCGCACCGTCGTCTGGATCGCGGTCCTCATCGCGCTGCTGGCCGTCATCGACGCCGGGATCTCTTACGTCCAGCGGTGGTACTCGGCGCGGATCGGCGAGGGCCTGATCTATGACATGCGTTCGAAGGTCTTCGCGCACGTCCAGCGAATGCCGTTGGCCTTCTTCACCCGCACGCAAACCGGCGCGCTGGTCAGCCGGCTCAACGGCGACGTCCTCGGTGCGCAGCAGGCGTTCACCTCGACCCTGTCCAGCGTCGTCAGCAACGCGGTCAGCCTGGTGCTCACGGCCGCGGTCATGTTCACCCTGTCCTGGCAGATCACCGCGCTGGCGCTGGTGCTGCTGCCGGTCTTCGTCTGGCCGGCCAAACGGGTCGGGCGGCAGCTGCAGACCATCACCCGCGAGTCGTTCAACCTCAACGCCTCGATGAACGCCACCATGACCGAACGCTTCAACGTCTCCGGCGCCCTGCTGGTGAAGCTCTTCGGCAACCTCGCAGCCGAGGAGCGGTCCTTCTCCGGGCGCGCCGGCCGAGTCCGGGACATCGGCGTCCGCTCGGCGCTCTACGCCCGGGCCTTGTTCGTCGCGCTCACGTTGGTGGCGAACCTGGCGCAAGCCCTGGTCTACGGTCTGGGCGGCTATTACGCGATCACCGGCCAGCTCAGCGCCGGAACCGTCGTGACGCTCGCCCTGCTGCTGTCGCGGCTTTACGGACCGCTGCTGTCGCTGTCGAACGTGCGCGTCGACATCATGAGCGCCCTGGTCAGCTTCGAGCGGGTGTTCGAGATCTTGGACCTGGAGCCCTTGATCGCCGACGCCGAAGACGCGATCGAGCTGCCAGCGGAGGCCGCCTCGGTCGAGTTCCGCGACGTGTGGTTCTCCTATCCCAGCGCCGACGAGGTGTCGCTGGCGTCCCTGGAGGACGTCGCCGCGCTCGACCGGGTGCGCTCGGTCCCCGTGCTGCGCGGCGTCACCTTCACCGCCGCGCGCGGCCAACTCGTCGCTCTGGTCGGGCCGTCCGGCGCGGGCAAGACGACGATCAGCCAACTCATCCCGCGCATCTACGACGTGGTCTCCGGCTCCGTCCGCGTCGGCGGCCACGACGTCCGCACGATCACCCAGGACTCACTGCGGGCCGCCATCGGCGTGGTCAGCCAGGACGCCCACCTGTTTCACGACACCATCGCGGCCAACCTCCGCTACGGCCAACCTTCCGCCAGCGACGACGAGCTCTGGACCGCGCTGCGCGACGCCAACATCGCCGAGACGGTCGAGTCCCTGCCCGATCGGCTCGACACCGTGGTCGGGGACCGCGGCTATCGACTCTCCGGCGGCGAGAAGCAGCGCATCGCCATCGCGCGACTGCTGCTCAAGGCGCCGCGGATCGTCATCCTGGACGAGGCGACCGCCCATCTGGACAGCGAGAGCGAGCGGGCCGTCCAGGTGGCGCTCGCCCGGGCGCTGCGGGGCCGGACCTCTTTGGTCATCGCCCATCGGCTCTCGACGATCCGCGCCGCCGACCAGGTGTTGGTGATCGAGGAGGGTCGGATCGCCGAGCACGGGACGCACCCGGAGTTGCTCGCCCAGGACGGCTTGTACGCCGAGCTCTACCGGACTCAATTCGCGACAAAGGATCCGGCGAGCTGAGCGCGCCGCGCCCCCGATGGCGAAAGCAGGGCCGGAGGCCGGAAAACTCAGCTTTAGCTAACGTCGATGGCTGAAAGGTTTCGACTGGGTTACCACCAAGGTAACGGTTCAGTCTCAGGGTGTAGCTCGGTCCTTAGCTCAGCGATATGTTGATGACAGCAACATTCCCTAGCCAAGCCTCCGCGAGCCGCGCAGGCTGGGCCCTTATTCTCTGAAAGGCGGGCAGTCCATGCGCAAAAGCGCACTCGGAGTTGTCGTCGTCGGGGTAGCAGCGTCGCTCCTTCTGGGCGCGTGTTCCTCGAGCAAGAAGACCACCACCGGCACCACTCCCTCAACCGGAACCAGCACCGGCGCGAGCTCCGCCACCGGCGGCAAGGGCAAGGTCGGCGTGATCCTGCCGGACACCACCTCCTCCACCCGGTACACCACCTACGACGCCCCGCTGCTGACCGCGGCCTTCAAGGCGGCGGGCATCCCGGCCGACGTTCAGAACGCCGGCGGCAGCACCGCCAAGTTCCAGTCGATCGCGCAGAGCATGTTCGGCGAGGGCATCTCGGTCCTGATCATGGACTCGATCGACCCGACGTCAGGCGCCGCAGTGGAGCAGGCGGCCAAGACGGCCGGCGTCAAGGTCATCGACTACGACCGAGTGAACCTCGGCGGCAGCGCTGACTACTACGTGTCCTTCGACAACGAGAAGGTCGGACAGCTTCAGGGCCAAACCCTGGTCTCCTGCCTGAGCGCGGTCAACGACCCGCAGATCATCGAGATGGACGGCGGCACCGACGTCGACAACAACGCGGTGCTGTTCAAGCAGGGCGCCCTCTCGGTGCTCGACCCGCTGCAGTCAGCCGGCAAGCTCAAGATCGTCTCCGACACCGTGGTCAAGGGCTGGGACGTCAACCTCGCGGCCCCGGCCTTCACCCAGGCCCTGACCGCCAACGGCGGCAAGGTCGATGGCGTGCTCGCGGCCAACGATGACATCGCCAACGCCGTCATCGGCGTCCTCAAGAGCAACGGCCTGGCCGGCAAGGTTCAGGTCACCGGTCAGGACTCCGGCGTCGAGGGTCTGCAGAACATCCTCACCGGCGACCAGTGCATGACCATCTTCAAGGACGTCAAGCTCGAGGCCGACGCGGCCTCCAAGCTCGCGATCGCCTTGATCAACGGCACTGACCCCAGTGCGGCCGGCGTCACGCTGACCAACTTCCAGGACCCGAAGGGCAACCGCACGCTCAAGGCCGTGCTGCTTACCCCGACGGTGATCACCAAGAAGAACGTCGAGGACGTCGTCACCGCTGGCGCCCTCACCGCGGCGCAGATCTGCAAGGGCATCGCGGCGGACTGCGCGGCGGCCGGAGTCAAGTAAGGCGCAAAGTCTGTCCATAGGACAGACTAGGGACCGGCGGTCGGACGGAAGCTCCGTGCGGCCGCCGGTCCTGGCTGTTCTCACAGAAGAGGAAGCGAGAAACCGCGGTGTCCGATCCCATCCTCGAGCTCCGGAAACTCAACAAGAGTTTCGGGCCCGTACACGTGCTGCACGATGTCGATTTCTCGGTCTACCCGGGCGAGGTCACCGCGCTAGTCGGCGACAACGGCGCCGGCAAGTCGACGCTCGTCAAGTGCATCGCCGGCATCAACTCGATCGATAGCGGCGAGATCCTGTGGGAGGGCAAGCCAGTCACGCTGGCCGATCCCCGCGCCGCCGCGGCCCTCGGAATCGAGTTCGTCTATCAGGACCTCGCGCTGGCCGACAACCTCGACATCACCCAGAACATGTTCCTGGGCCGCGAGATCAGCCGCTTCGGCTTCATGAACGACGGCAAGATGGAAGCCAAGGCCCGCGAGGCCCTGGCCAGCCTGTCGGTGCGCACCGTCTCCTCCGTCCGCCAGCTGGTCTCCAGCCTGTCCGGCGGGCAGCGGCAGACGGTCGCGATCGCCAAGGCCGTGCTCTGGAACAGCCGGGTGGTCTTCCTCGACGAGCCGACCGCCGCACTGGGTGTGGCCCAGACCCGGCAGGTCCTCGACCTGGTGCGACGACTGGCCGATCAGGGCCTGGGCGTCGTGCTGATCTCGCACAACATGAACGACGTCATGGAGGTCGCCGACCGGGTGGCCGCGCTCTACCTGGGCCGGATCGCCGCCGAGGTCTTCACCAAGGAAAGCAGCACCACTCAGATCGTCGAGCTGATCACCGCCGGCCGCAGCGGCGACGTCGGCTTGGCCCCCGCCACTGTGAACGAGAGCATCTGACATGACCGAGACTCCCGATTCGGGTGCCCCCGGCACCACCCCGGCGGCGACGACCACCACGGTCGAGCGCAGCTCAGGCAGCTTCGCCCTCGACATCGACCGCCGCGACCTGTCCGACGCGGTGCGCGGCTACGTCAACCGGCTGCGCTCCGGCGATCCGGGCGCGCTGCCCTCGGTCCTCGGCCTGATCATCCTGGGCCTCATCTTCAGCCAGGTCAGCAGCCGCTTCCTCAGCCGGAACAACATCGGCAACCTGCCCGGCCAGGGCGCCTACATCGCGATCATCGCGCTCGGCTTGGTCTTCGTGCTTTTGCTCGGCGAGATCGACCTGTCGGCCGGCACCACCGGCGGCATGTGCGCCGGCTTCGCCGCCCAGGCGATCTTCTCCAACGGCCTGCATAAGGGCATCAGCGGCGGATTGTTCTGGATTCTGATCGGCTCGATGATCGCGGCCGCCGTGCTCGCCGTCTGGCTCAAGGCCTACACCGGCGCCGCCATGATTGTGATCGGGCTGCTGATCGTGGCCACCGGCCTCGACAAACACGTGGTGTTCGCCCTCGTCTTCGCCGTCTCCATCGGATCGGCGGTCGGCGTCTTCACCGGTTACATGGTCGCCAAGATCGGCATTCCGAGCTTCATCGTGACCCTGGCGCTGTTCTTGGCCTGGCAGGGCGTGCTCCTGTTCGCCCTGAACTCCCAGCCGATCGGCGTCAACAACTACTCCTTCTGGTACGGGCTGGCCCACAACAACATGTCGGTCGCCTGGAGCTGGGTCTACACCATCGTGGTCGTCGGCGGGTACGCCCTCTACACGATCGTGAAATCCTTGCGCGCTCAGCGCGCCGGGTTGGCCGCCGACACCATGCAGCTGGTCCTGGTCCGCGCCGGCGTGATCGCCATCGTCGGCCTGGGCGTCACCTTCCTGGCCAACCAGAACCGCAACCCGAACCCGAACTTCAAGATCCAGGGCCTGCCCTGGGCGGCCACCATCCCGGTCACCCTGATGATCATCTGCACGATCGGGCTCAGCAAGACGACCTGGGGCCGGCACCTGTTCGCCACCGGCGGCAACGCCGAGGCCGCCCGCCGAGCCGGCATCGACGTCGACCACATCCGCGTCACCGCCTTCGTCCTCTGCTCGTCCTTCGGCGCGCTGGGCGGCGTCTTCCTGGCCTCGAACACCGGTGGCGCCCAGCTCGACCTCGGAGCCGGCAACATCCTGCTCTTCGGCGTGGCGGCGGCGGTCATCGGCGGCGTGTCGCTGTTCGGCGGTCGCGGCAAGCCGCGCGACGCCATCATCGGCGCTCTGGTGATCGTGATCATTCCCAACGGAATCGGCCTCAAGCCGAGCTTGGGCGCGCAGTGGCAGAACATCGCCACCGGCGCCGTCCTGCTCGTCGCCGCCGCGGTCGACGCGCTGTCGCGCCGGCGAGCACGAGGCCGGTAGACCGCTTCACGATTAACCCGAGGACAGGTGACCCGACGATGGTGACCAGAGCCGCGTCGCGTCCGGCCGAGTTGCGCCGCCACAACCTGTCGCTGCTGCTGACCCAGATCCACACGCACGGCGTGCTGTCCCGGGTCGAGCTCGGCCAGATGAGCGGCCTCAACCGATCGACGGTCGGCGGCCTGGTCTCCGAGCTCTGCCTGCTGGGCCTGGTCAGCGAGAACGTGCCGATGGGCTCAGAGCGGGTCGGGCGGCCCTCGCACCTGGTCGGTCCGCGCCCGGACGGCCCGTACGCGGTGGCCGTCGAGGTGGACGCCGATCATGTGATCAGCGCTGCCGTCCGACTCGGCGGCGAGGTGGCCGCCCGGATCGACCACAACCTCGCGGCCAGCGCGATCGACCCGGACACGGTGGCCGACCTGATCGCCCGGGACCTGGCGCCGCTGGCCGCCGCCATGCCACCCGGGGCCTGGCCGATCGGGGTGGGCGTCAGCATCCCCGGCACGGTGCGCCGCACCGACGGCACGATCGACCAGGCGCCGAACCTCAACTGGCGGGACGAGCCGTTCGCGAGCCGGCTCGCCGTCCGGTTGGAGGACCAACTGCCCGTGCACCTGGGCAACGACGCCGACCTCGGCGCGCTAGCCGAGCAACTGCGCGGCGCCGCCCGTTCCAGCGGCAACCTGCTCTACCTGTCCGGCAAGATCGGCGTCGGCGGCGGCCTGGTCGTGGACGGCCGCCAGCTCGCGGGGTCGGGGGGTTTCGCCGGCGAGATCGGCCACATGGTGCTCGACCCCGCCGGGCCGCCCTGTCACTGCGGCAGCGCCGGCTGCCTGGAGTCTTTCGTCGGCGACGCCGCGTTGCTGCGCTTCGCCGGTCGGACCGGCACGCCCGGGCGCGCGAGCTTGGCGACCTTGATGGCCGATGCCCGCGACGGCGATCAGCCCGCGCTGGACGGGATCCGCACCGCGGCCCGGTGGCTCGGCCTCGGCATCGCGAACGTGGTGAACCTGTTGAACCCCGAGATCGTCATCGCCGGCGGCTCCTTCGCCGACATCCTCGAGCTAGCCCGCCCGGAGATCGAGCAGGAGCTGGATCGGCACGCCATGACCGCCGCTCGCAGCATGGTCGAGCTCCGGGTGCCCGACCTCGGGTCGGACTCCTCGCTGCTCGGCGCCGCCGAGCTGTCCTTCCAGGCCTTGTTGCAAGACCCGGTGGCGGCCAGCTCAGCGCGCCAAGTCGCCGGCTGATCCGATCAGAGCAGCGAGCGCAGCACGTACTGCATGATGCCACCGTGCCGGTAGTAGTCGGCCTCACCCGGGGTGTCGATGCGCAGCACCGCCGTGAACGTCTGGTCATCGGCCTGCACCGTGACCTCGCGCGGGATGCCGCCGTCGTTTAGCGCGGTGACGCCAGTGATCGAGAACGTCTCGGTGCCGCTCAGCCCCAGCGACTCGGCGTTCTGGGCGGGCGCGTACTGCAGCGGCAGGACGCCCATGCCGATCAGGTTCGACCGGTGGATCCGCTCGTAGGACTCGGCGATGACCGCCTTGACGCCCAGCAGCGCGGTGCCCTTGGCCGCCCAGTCCCGCGAGGACCCCGAGCCGTACTCCTTGCCGGCCAGCACGATCAGCGGGATGCCCTGCTCGGCGTAGCTGACCGAGGCGTCATAGATCGTGGTGACGGGCGCGTCGGCCTGGGTGAAGTCGCGCGAGAAGCCGCCCTCTGTTCCTTCCGCGATCTGATTGCGCAAGCGAATGTTGGCGAAAGTCCCGCGGATCATCACCTCGTGGTTGCCGCGGCGTGAGCCGTAGGAGTTGAAGTCCTTGCGGTCCACGCCGTGCTCGGCCAGGTACTTGCCGGCCGGGGAATCGCCCTTGATGGAACCGGCCGGGGAGATGTGGTCGGTCGTCACCGAGTCGGCGACCTTGACCAGCACCCGGGCGCCGCTGATGTCGGTCACCGGTGACGGCTCTACCGCCATGCCGTCGAAGTACGGGGGCTTCCGGACGTAGGTGCTCTCGGCGTCCCAGGCGAACGTGTCGCCCTCGGGGGTCG